>JAOUIM010000259.1 GCA_029884035.1 Aquincola sp.
CAGCGGCACGACCGGCAACCCGAAGGGCGTGGTGCACACGCACTTCACGCTGCTCGACCGGGCCGGCGCGGGTGCACGCTTCGACAAACTGACCGACAAGGAAGAAGTGCTGGCCTACCTGCCCCCGGCGTGGATCGGCCAGAACATCTTCTCCTATGCACAGTGGCTGGCCTGCGGCTACGTGGTCAACTGCCCGGAGAGCGCGGCCACCGCGGCGATCGACCTGAAGGAAGTCGGCCCGACGTACTACTTCGCGCCGCCGCGCGTGTTCGAGGCGCTGCTGACCTCGGTGACGATCCGCATGGAAGACGCGGGCACGCTCAAGAGGTGGCTGTTCAAGCACTTCATGGCGCTCGCGCAGCGGGTCGGGCCGACGCTGATGGAAGGCAATCCCGTCAGCGCGCTCGATAAGCTGCATTACCGGCTGGGCGACCTCTTCATCTACGGCCCACTGCGCAACACGCTGGGCTTCTCGCGCGTGCGCGTGGCCTACACCGCCGGCGAGGCCATCGGGCCGGACCTGTTCACCTTCTACCGCTCGATCGGCATCAACCTCAAGCAGCTGTACGGCAGCACCGAAACCGCGGTGTTCGTCTGCCTGCAGCCCGACAACGAAGTCAAGGCCGACACGGTGGGCGTGCCGATCGAGGGTGTCGAGATCAAGGTCGACGAGCATGGCGAGTTGCTCGTGCGCTCGCAGGGCCTGCTCAAGGGCTACTACAAGAACGAGGCGGCCACGCGCGAGGTGCTCACGCCCGACGGCTGGTACCGCACCGGTGATGCGGGCTTCCTCGATGCCACCGGCCACCTGAAGATCATCGACCGTGCCAAGGACGTCGGGCGCCTGGCCGACGGCTCGATGTTCGCGCCCAAGTACATCGAGAACAAGCTCAAATTCTTCCCCTTCATCAAGGAGGCGGTGGCGTTCGGCGACCGGCGCGACAAGGTCTGCGCCTTCATCAACATCGACTTCGAGGCCACGGGCAATTGGGCCGAACGCCGCAATCTGCCCTACGCCGGCTACACCGACCTGGCGGGCAAGAACGAGGTGCGCGAGCTCGTCGCCGACTGCGTCCGCAAGGTCAACGCCGACCTGGCGAGCGACGAGCGCCTCGCCGCCTGCCAGATCAGTCGCTTCCTGATCCTGCACAAGGAGCTCGATGCCGACGATGGCGAACTCACGCGCACGCGCAAGGTGCGGCGCGGCTACATCGGCGACAAGTACCAGGTCCTGGTCGATGCGCTGTACGGCGGCCTGGACGAGCAGTTCATCCAGACCGCAGTCAAGTTCGAGGACGGGCGCGCGGGCAGCGTCTCGGCCACGCTGAAGATCGTCGACGTGCCGCTCTTACCGGTGGCAAGGAAGGCGGCATGAACCGCGCGCGTCGACCGCAACGCCATTCCCTGCCTCCGGGGGCGCCGGCGCACGTTGCCAGGGTGGCCCGATGAACGTGCTGGCCGAGCCCCTGGCGACCGCGGAGCTGGCCCCCAAGGCGAGCCGCATCGGCGAGGTGATCCTCGAGGTCAAGAACATCAGCCTCGCGTTCGGTGGCGTCAAGGCGCTCACCGACATCAGCTTCGACGTGCGCGAGCACGAGGTGCGCGCGATCATCGGGCCGAACGGCGCGGGCAAGAGCAGCCTGCTGAACTGCATCAACGGCGTGTACACGCCGCAGCAGGGCAGCATCACGTTCCGTGACAGGACGTTCAACCACATGAACAGCCGTCAGGTGGCCGAGATGGGGGTGGCGCGCACGTTCCAGAGCCTGGCCCTGTTCAAGGGCATGAGCGTGCTCGACAACATCATGACCGGTCGCAACCTACGCATGAAAACCAACCTGTTCCAGCAGGCCATCCGCTGGGGCGCCGCTGAACGCGAGGAGATCGAGCAGCGCGAGGCCGTGGAGCGCATCATCGACTTCCTGGAGATCCAGCCCTACCGCAAGACGCCGGTCGGGCGCCTGCCCTACGGGCTGCAGAAGCGCGTCGACCTGGGCCGCGCGCTGGCAATGGAGCCCAGCGTGTTGCTGCTCGACGAGCCGATGGCCGGCATGAACGTCGAGGAAAAGCAGGACATGTGCCGCTTCGTGCTCGACGTCAACGACGAGTTCGGCACCACGATCGTGCTGATCGAGCACGACATGGGTGTCGTGATGGACATCTCCGACCGCGTCGTCGTGCTCGACTACGGCAAGAAGATCGGTGACGGCACGCCCGAACAGGTGCGCACCAACCCGGACGTCATTTCCGCCTACCTCGGAACGGGACACTGAGATGGGCTTCCTGATCGAGACGGTGATCAGCGGCCTGATGACGGGCATGCTCTATTCGCTCGTCGCGCTGGGCTTTGTTCTGATCTTCAAGGCCAGCGGCGTGTTCAATTTCGCGCAGGGCGCGATGGTGCTGTTCGCGGCGCTGGCGATGGCTCGCTTCGCGGAGTGGGCCCCGGCTCACCTCGGTTTCGACAGCAAGCTGCTGGCCAATCTGCTCGGCTTCGTCGGCGCGATGCTGGTGATGGTGGCGGCGGCCTGGCTGATCGAGCGCCTGGTGCTCGGCAAGCTGGTCAACCAGGAGGGCATCACGCTGCTGATGGCCACCCTGGGTATCACTTATTTCCTCGAAGGCTTCGGCCAGACGATCTTCGGCAACGACATCTACAACATCGACATCGGCCTGCCCAAGGACCCGGTCTTCCTGTTCGAGTCGGTGTTCCAGGGCGGCGTCCTCGTCAACAAGGAAGACCTCTATGCCGCGCTGATCGCGGCCGCGATGGTGACGCTGCTGTCGATGTTCTTCCAGTACACGTCCACCGGGCGCGCGCTGCGCGCCGTGGCCGACGATCACCAGGCGGCGCAGTCGATCGGCATCCCGCTGAACCGGATCTGGGTCATCGTCTGGTCGGTCGCCGGTTTCACCGCGCTGGTGGCCGGCATCATCTGGGGCAGCAAGCTCGGCGTCCAGTTCTCGCTGTCGCTCGTGGCGCTCAAGGCGCTTCCGGTGGTGATCCTGGGCGGCCTCACCTCGGTGCCCGGCGCAATCGTCGGCGGCCTGATCATCGGCGTCGGCGAGAAGGTCTCCGAGGTCTACATCGGTCCGTCGATCGGCGGCGGGATCGAGATCTGGTTCGGCTATGTGCTGGTGCTGTTCGTCTTGCTGGTCAGGCCTCAGGGGCTGTTCGGCGAGAAGATCATCGATCGCGTGTAGGACCAGGAGACAACGATGCTCTACCGCGAAAACGGCCAGTTCAAGACGACGTACCGCGCCGATCAGCAGGTGTTCCCGATCGCGCAGGACCGCATCGCGATCGGGCTGCTGCTGGCCTTCGCGATCGTCGTCGTTCCGCTGGTCGCTCCGGAGTACCTGTTCCGCGCGATCCTGATTCCGTTCCTCATCCTGGCGCTCGCCGCGCTCGGCCTGAACATCCTGGTCGGCTACTGCGGGCAGATCTCGCTGGGCACCGGCGCCTTCATGGCGGTGGGCGCATACGCCGCCTACAACTTCCAGGTGCGCATCGAAGGGATGCCGCTGATCGCCTCGCTACTGCTGGGTGGCGTGTGTGCGACGGCAGTGGGCGTGCTGTTCGGCATCCCGTCGCTGCGCATCAAGGGCCTTTACCTGGCGGTGGCGACCTTGGCCGCCCAGTTCTTCGTCGACTGGGCTTTCCTGCGCGTCAAGTGGTTCACCAACGAATCGTCTTCGGGTTCGGTCAGCGTCGCCGGACTCAAGGTGTTCGGCCTGTCGATCGAAAGCCCGGTACAGAAGTACCTGTTCTGCCTGGCATTCCTGATCGTGTTCGGCGTGATCGCGAAGAACCTCGTGCGCGGCCATATCGGTCGCGAGTGGATGGCCATCCGTGACATGGACGTGGCGGCCGAGGTCATCGGCATCCGCCCGGTCTACGCCAAGCTCAGCGCGTTCGCGGTCAGCTCGTTCATGGTCGGCGTGGCGGGCGCGTTATGGGGCTTCGTGCATCTGGGCTCGTGGGAGCCGGCGGCGTTCTCGATCGACCGGTCGTTCCAGCTGCTGTTCATGGTGATCATCGGCGGGCTTGGCTCGATCATGGGCAGCTTCTTCGGTGCCGCCTTCATCGTCGTGCTGCCGATCGTGCTCGACAACCTGCCGTACTGGTTCGACATACCGATCGACACCGCGCTGGCCTCGCACCTCACGTTCATGATCTTCGGCTCGCTGATCGTCTTCTTCCTCATCGTCGAGCCGCACGGGATCGCCCGCCTGTGGTCGACGGGCAAGGAAAAGCTGCGGCTGTGGCCGTTCCCGCACTGAGTTCTTCACCACACCCACGTGTGTTCTATCAACCCACCCAGGAGGCAGACATGAAGCTCAAGTCCCTACTCACGGCGGCGACGATCGCCGCCGCCGGCCTCGCCGGCGTGGCCACCGCACCGGCCGCCTTCGCGCAGGCGAAGGAGCAGTTCTTCCCCGCTCTGGTGTACCGCACCGGCGCGTACGCGCCGAACGGCGTGCCGTTCGCCAACGGCTACATCGACTACCTGAAGCTGACCAACGCGCGGGGCGGCATCAATGGCGTGAAGATCATCTACGAGGAGTGCGAAACGGGCTACGCGACCGACAAGGGCGTCGAATGCTACGAGCGCCTAAAAGGCAAGCATGGTGGCGGTACGGTGTTCCAGCCGCTGTCCACCGGCATCACATTCGCGCTGACCGAGAAGGCGCCGGGCGACAAGATCCCGCTGATCACCTCGGGCTATGGGCGCGCAGACTCGGTGGACGGCATGCAGTTCAAGTGGAACTTCCCACTTCTGGGCACCTACTGGACCGCCGCCGACATCCTGATCCAGCACGTCAGCAAGAAGGAAGGCGGCGCGGCTGGTTTGAAGGGCAAGAAGATCGCTCTCGTTTACCACGACAGCCCTTATGGCAAGGAGCCGATCCCGCTGCTGCAGGAGCTCAGCAAGCAGTACGGCTACGAGCTGCAGCTGCTGCCTGTCACGCATCCTGGCGTCGAGCAGAAGTCGACCTGGCTGCAAATCCGCCAGAACCGGCCGGACTACGTGTTCCTGTGGGGCTGGGGCGTGATGAACTCGGCCGCGCTGAAGGAGGCCGTGGCCACCGGCTTCCCGCGCGAGAAGATGTACGGCGTGTGGTGGTCGGGCGCCGAGCCCGACGTCAAGGACGTCGGTGCTGGAGCCAAGGGCTACAACGCACTGGCGATGCAGCACGGTGCGGAGCCGAACGCCAAGGTCGTCAAGGACGTCCTCGCCATGGTTCACGGCAAGGGCCAGGGCACGGGGCCGAAGGAGGAAGTCGGCCAGGTGCTCTACATGCGCGGGCTGATCGCTGCGATGCTCGGCGTCGAGGGCGTCAAGCGCGCCCAGGAGCGCTACGGCAAGGGCAAGGTCATGACCGGCGAACAGGTCCGTTGGGGCCTCGAGAACCTGGCGCTCGACCAGAAGAAGCTCGACGCGCTCGGCTTCGCCGGCGTGATGCGTCCGGTGTCGACCTCGTGCGCCGACCATATGGGCTCGAGCTGGGCGCGCATCCACACCTGGGACGGCGCCAAGTGGGTCTTCTCGTCCGACTGGTACGAGGCCGATGACGCGGTGATCAAGCCCCTGGTCAAGGCCTCGGCGGAGAAGTACGCCACCGAGAAGAAGCTGGAGCGCAG
>JAOUIM010000260.1 GCA_029884035.1 Aquincola sp.
GATCCTGCGCGACAACGAAGCCGATCTGCTCGGCCCCGCGAACGCTGCCGGCGGCGCGGACTACCGCGACCTGTTCATCGACCAGTTCAACGAGCTGAGCGTGCACTATGCCGAGTTCGGCTGGTCCGAGGACGAGGGCCCCGACTTCGCGTTCATGCGTTATCTGGGCAGCCGGCTCGAAGCCGTCGTGCCGGACAAGGACCGCGTGTGGGTCGTCGACCAGGTGATGGCGATCGAGGCGCCGGAAGCGGTGGCGATGCTGCAGCGCGCCATGCAGGGTGTGTTCTCGACCGAGCCGCGCGGTGCCCGCCGCTCGGCGATGAGCGGAGAGTGATGGTGGCGGCGCTGACTGCGATCGCACCCGACACCTCGCGCGGCGGCGGCCGCGGTCCATTCGACCTCGACGACGAGGCGGCATACCAAAGCTGGCGCGAGGCTAAGCTCGCGGTCGTGCCTCGCAGTGCCGAGGCCCTCTTGGTGGAGTTGCGCGACCCGCGCGCGCTCAGCCCGGCCGAGCGCGCCGCGCTGCTCGACCGTTGCGCGCGCTACAACATGGCGCTGTACCGCAGCCCCGTCGTCGCAGCGGACAAGTCGCTGCCGCGAGCGCTCGGCCGCCAGCTCGGGCTGGTCCGGCTCGATGCCAACTGGCTCGCCGACGAGGACGGCATCTCGCCGATCACGGTGCGCGAGGGCCAGGGCCCGGCGGCCGGATTCATCCCCTACACCAACCGGCCGATCAAGTGGCACACCGACGGCTACTACCACCCGCCGCACCGTGGCGTGCGCGGCATGCTGCTGCACTGCGTGCGACCGGCCGCGAGCGGCGGGAGCAACCGGCTGCTCGACCATGAGCTCGCGTACATCGCGCTGCGCGACGCCGACCCCCCGCACGTGCGTGCCCTGATGGCCGACGACGCGATGACCATTCCCGCTCGCACCGACGACGAGGGCATCGCGCGGCCGGCGCAGACCGGGCCGGTGTTCGCCGTCGATGCCGCCGGTTTCCTGCAGATGCGCTACACCGCGCGCACACGCAGCATCCAATGGAAGGACGATGGCCCGACGCGTGCGGCGGTCGCGTGCCTCGAGGCGCTGTTGAGTGACAAGTCGGCGCACGTGCTGCCGGTCAGACTCGAGGCCGGCATGGGAATGGTCACCAACAACGTGCTGCACGATCGCGAAGCCTTCATCGACGATCCACGGCGCCCGCGCCTGCTCTATCGCGCGCGTTACCTCGACCGCGTCGGCGCCGCGCCGGCCGACGATTGAGCAGAGGGCTCCGTGGCGCAATGGGTCTCCGTCTGGCGCGCTGCCCACCTGGTGGGCGTCTCGCGCAGGGTGCTGCAGCAGCGCGTGCGCGGGGGCGAACTGATGCTCAACGACGGGCTCGTGTCGACGGAATCGCTGCAGCGCCTGTACCCGCAGGCACGGTTCGAGGATTCGGGGCTGTTCGAGCATGTGTCGCAGCTCAAGGACGAGGCCTTCGGCCGCCGCGTGCGCGAGCGCCTGCTGCCGAGCCAGGAAGTGCTGGCGCAGCGGCTGTTTCACCAGAGCCAGGAGCTGGCCGACCTGCGTCGCCACCTGCAGCACTACCACGCGCTGGTGCTGGAATTGCGCGACGCCATCCGCGCACAGGCGCAGGCTGCTCCCGACGACCAGGCGCTGCAACGGCTGGCCGGCCAGGCCTCGACGGGCCTGGCACGTGTGCTCGCCACCGAATCCGTCGATATGCTGGACGTCATGGACGACATGCTCAAGGTCATGTGTGCACAGGTCACCGTTCGCCCGAGCGGCCACCAGTTCAGTGTCGAGGGGCATGCGACGCTGCTGCAGGCCGGCCTGCAGGCCGGCCTCAAGCTCAACTACGGCTGCGGCAACGGCACCTGCGGCATGTGCAAGGTCCGCGTCATCGACGGCGAGGTGGCCAGGGTGATGCCGTTCGACTATCCCCTGTCGGAAGCCGAGAAGGCGCAGGGCTACACGCTGCTGTGCGCGCACACCGCGGCGAGCAGCGAGCTGACCGTGGAGATGCTGGAGGCCAGCGGGCCGAAGGACATTCCGGCGCAGCAGATCGTCACCGCGGTGCGCCAGGTGCGCGAACTCGGGCCCGACACGCGGCTGGTGCATCTGCAGACGCCGCGCAGCCACCGGCTGCGCTTCCTGGCGGGGCAGTCGGTCACGCTGGGTCTGAGCAATGGCAGCGAGGACGACGTGCACCGCACGCTGCCGGTCGCAAGCTGCCCCTGCGACGACCGCAATCTTCACTTCTTCGTCGGTCGCGATGCCGGCGACCCGTTCGCGTGCCGCGTCTTCGACGGTGACCTCAAGTCCGGGATGTCGGTCGACCTGTGGGGCCCGGTCGGCGAGTTCGTCCTTTCCGAGGGTGAGCGGCCGCTGGTCTTCGCGGCCTGCGATCTGGGCTTCGGTCCGGTCAAGAGCCTGATCGAGCATGCACTGGCGCGCGACGAGGCGCCGTCGATGTCGCTGTTCTGGCTCGCCACACGCGCGGACGGCCATTTCATGGCCAACCAATGCCGCGCATGGTCTGCGGCGCTCGACGGTTTCGAACATCACCTGGCCTACCACAGCGACCCCGCCGCGGGGGCACGCCAGCTGGCGCAGGCGATGCGCGCCGACCTGTTCGACATCGCGTGCGACTTCTACATCGCCGGCCCGCAGGACTTCGTGCGGGTGCTTCACGAAGAGCTGCGCGCCGCTGGGGTCGCCGCTGAACAGATTCGCTCGGAGGTGCAGTGATGGGCGCCTCCGCCTGCACGAAGGGCAATGACTGTGGCTGCGCGCCGGCGCCGGCGGACGATGCCTCGCTGGACGGCTGCAGCGGTGGCGAAGCGTTCGTGCTCCAGGTGCTCGGCGACTCGATGGAGCCGGAATTTCGCGACGGCGAGATCATCGTCATCGAACCCGAGGGGCTGGCCCGTGATGGCTCGTACGTGCTCGCCTGGCATCGCGACGAATGGATATTCCGGCAGCTCAGGGGTGGCGACGAGCAGTGGCGGCTGCATGCACTCAATCCCGCCTACCCCGATGCGCCGATCGAGAGCCTGGACGCAGTGCGCGGCGTCGTCATCCAGAAGGCCGTCCCCGGCCGGCGGCGTGCGACGCGCCGCTACGTCTGACCCTGCCTTCGGGAAAGCCCATGCCCTATTTCGTCTTCCGAGTCCTGCCGTTTGCCCAGATCGAGAAGCTTGCCGAGTTCGCGGCGTTCCGCGATGCCTCGGCGCACGCCAAGGCGCAGCGCGCGTCGGGCGACCAGCCGCCCGGCGCCAAGGTCAAGGTGATGTTCGCCGACAACCAGGCGTTGGCCGAGGACCTGCTGTGCCAGATCCGCGACCCGGGCCCGTCGGGTGACGATTAGGTCGAGATGGACGGCGATCCTTGCCCTGCCGAGTCCTGCTGCGCGGGGCCGAGCGCTTGCATCTTCGCTAAGGCGTTGCTGGCCCAGCATGCCCGCTGCGAATTGGCCCGTCGCCAGGCGATGGGCGAACGCGACCTCGTCGTCTGCGACTCGGCCGTGGCAAGAATGAATTGTTCGACGCTTGCGGCCCTGATGCGCGAGCGCTCGACGTTCGCGCTGCGGCTGCCGCGCAACGGTGCACCGATCGAACACGCCAAGGCGCTGCGCCTGCAGTGCGGCGGGCTGACTGGCCTGCAGCATGCGCTGCAGGCCAGTCAGCCCGAGGTCCACGCGATGGTCCGGCAGGCCCAGGAGCGCTGGGGCAGCCTGCTGGACGCGCCCTGGGGCGACATCGTGCCTGCGATCGTCGCGTGGCAGCCGCGCCGCACGCGTCGGTTGCCGTCATCGTGAAGGCGTTCGACCTCGACGCGCTCGTCGGGGCGGTGCAACGCAACTGCGATGTGGCCGATGCGCGCCATGCGACTGAATTGACGTTGTGCATCTACCTGCTGCAGATGCGCGAGCTCTACCGCTGGGAACAGGGCTTGCCGCTCGGCGCGTCGCTGCGCCATCGGGACGTGGGCGATTGGCTCGACCGGCGCGAGGCGCTCTGGGACCGCCTGGCGGGTGAGTCCTACACGACGCTGCCGATCGGCGACGAGTGCCTCGACCCGTTCGACGCCGCTGGGGTCAATCAGCGGCTGCTGCACAGAGGCTGGGTCTACGGGGCGGGGCGTCTGGCGAGCGGGCGCCCGGTGTTCCTGCTCGCGCGGCTGCATCGCGCCGAGCAGCGCGAAGGCCTGCAAGTGCTGGTCGCGGCGCGCGAGTTGGCACGCGGCCTCGCGGCGCCGCCGGGTGCCCTCAGCGGCCGCACGGTCCTTTTGCGACGCGAAGCCCTGCTGCGCTGGCTGTGGGAAATGTTCGAGGCGTGGAGCCCCAAGCACGGGGCGGGACCGTTCAGCGAAGCCCTCGCCGCCTGCGGTCATGTTGGGGGCGATGTCACGGCCGCGCTCGAGCGATTGGCCGATGAACAGCTCGAGACGCTCTGGCTGCACGAGCTCGGCGAACACCGTGCCGGTGAGCAACTGGGCCCCGGGTGGGCTGAGCTCCGCATGGCTACCGGCAGCGACCGGCACATCGAGCCGAGGCTGCGCGCGTTGCGCGACCATTTGGCCGACTGCCTCGTGACTTTGCCCGCATTGCGCGAGCGCGCGAGCGCGGCGTCGCTCCACCTCTGGTTCGCCAACCTCGACGGTGTGCGGCTCGAGATGTTCCCTCGCCTGCAATCGGCCTACGCCGCGTGGCGGGCCGGTGATGGCGGCCACGCGCTCGACGCGGCCATCGGTGCCGGCCGCGCGCACTGGCAGCGCCTGGGCGAGCGGGCGATCGCGCTGCACCGGCAGGTTGGCGCGAACGGCCGCGATGCCCTGGCGCAATTGCTCTCGGACGCGGTCGCGTCCTGCTGACGACCCGCCGTGATTAGGCGTCGCGCGTTTCGCGCCAGAGGATGAACTTCATCGTTGCGACCGCGCCGCCGAGGATCCCCGCGAGCGCAAGCAACGATCCGATCGACAGCGTGGAGATGCCGGTGAGCCCCTGGCCGATCGTGCAGCCCATCGCCGTGACGCCGCCAAATCCCATCAGCACCGCACCCGCGAGCTGGTTGCGCAAGTCGGCCAGCGAGGCAAAGCCTTCCCAGCGGAACTTGCCGGCCGCGACCGCATAGGCGCACGAACCGAGCAGCACGCCAGCGGCGCTGGCGATGCCGAAGGTCGCATGCAGCGACTTGTCGGTCCAGAGCAGCAGCAATTCCAGCGAGTAGGCGAGTGGCGCAACGAAGCTCAGCGACTCGATCGTGCGCGTGTTGGTCGCGAAGAAGACCGTCTCCAGCGTCTGCGGGTTCTCGCCGTAGCCGAGGTGCCCGCTGGCGTACCAGCCCACGACCACCAGCGCGCCCAGCATGAGCGCCCCGACGATCTGGGCCGCGTTGGTTCGGAACCGGCGGTCCCTGAACACGACCACCAGTAGCAACAGGGCGACCGCGGCGGCGGTGGCGCCCAGCGCCTGCGGTGCGGGCAGTCCGGTCGCACGGGCCACCACGGTGGCGACGTTCTGGTCCTTCAGTCCGAGCGCGCCCAGGTCGACCGAGACCGGGTCGAGGTAGCTCGCGCGCCATTGGCCGAACAGGCCCTTGAGCGTCATGTAGGCCGAGATCGCGACGCACACCAGC
>JAOUIM010000261.1 GCA_029884035.1 Aquincola sp.
GCGTCCAGTCCCGGTTCGTCGTGTTGCGCTTCTGTCATGGGATTGCCCCTTTCCTGGTGATCAACGGATGAGAATGTCGTTCCTGACCTGCGTGACGCCACCCACCTTGCGGGTCAACTCGGCGGCGCGGTCTCTCTCGGCGGCAGTCTTCACGAAGCCACTGAGTTGAACGACGCCTTTGAACGTCTCGACATTGACGGCCAGCCCGCTGACCGCCGGGTCGTTCAGGAGCACGGCCTTGACCTTGGCGGTGACGACCGTGTCGTCTACATACTCGCCGGTGCCCTCCTGATTGCTGGTGCTCGCGCAGGCGCCCAGTGCGAGCGCGATCAATGCGCTGGCGGCGAATCGGGTCGGGCGAAAAGCGTTCATTGGGTTCTCCGGAGAAAAGTCGGCCACCTCACGCGGCGCTCACGGGCGATCGTGACCAGTGACGATTTCCGACAGCGACAAGGGCCTGAATGGTTTGCCCCCGTCCGCGCCCTCCGCGGTCATCGATCCGAGCCTTTCGTTGAGCAGCCGAAACTCGGTGGAGATCAACTGGTGCAGGTTGGCGATGCGCGACGCCTCGGCTTTGTCGGCCAGGTCTTGCACACGCTGCACTTCCTTGATCAGTCTGCGCGTCTCGAGCAGCGAGCCGATCTGGTTGCGCAGGTGGGCGACAAAGAACAGCGCGACGAGAGTGGCCGACAGCCCGAGCAGCACGACGCCAAGCGGTGCGTCGATCTGGGCCACGACCAGGTTCAACGGCGCGTTGGCCGTCAGGGTCGACCAGTTCAGCGCCGCGAGGGCGGCGACAAGGACCACGGTGGCCCATGCAAGCAGGGTGCTGAGGTGTTTCATGGCGGCCTCCAGACCGGCGCGGCGCATCGACCGCAGGGACGTCGATTTCGATCGGACAGCGGTCACTTTAGCTTTTCAGAACTGAAAAGTAACATCCAAGTATCGAAACTTTCATTTTCAATAATGAAAAACAGAGTCGATCAACCACGGCCGCGACCCTCAGGCGTGCCGCCGTCGCTGACGTCGGGGGCACCGCTGCCTTGGACAGACTTCCAACTGGTGCTCGTGATCAGCCGGGAAGGCAGCGTCGCCAAGGCCTGCGGCGCGCTGGGCATGACGCACGCCACCTTGCTGCGCAAGCTGGCGTTGATCGAATCGCGGCTGAGGACACGTGTCTTCGAACGCAGCCGCGCCGGCTATGCGCTGACCGCGGCCGGCCAAGTGATCGTGCAGGCGGCCCGCGACTTCGAGCCCCACGCGCGCGCCGCCGTGCGGCAGGCGCTCGGTCAGGACCTGCAACCCAGTGGCGACGTGCGCGTCAGCGTCGCCTCGATCGTCATCAATCACCTGTTGCCGCCGCTGCTGGCCCAGTTCGCCGCCGCGTTTCCCGAGGTTCAGATCGAGCTGACCGCTTCGCGCGAACACGCCAGCCTGCGCCGCAGGGAAGCCGATGTCGCAATCCGCATCGCGGACGCGGTACCCGAATGGCTGGTGGGCCGCAAGCTGGCGGACGTGCGCTTCAAGGTCTACGGGCTGCGACGTGCGCGGGCCAAGGTCATGCTGCGGGATGTCGACGAACTGCGTGGCGAGCGGCGCTGGATCGGATTCGAGCGCGATGCGCGCGACCTCAAGTTCGATCGCTGGCTCGAGACCCGCGTGCCGGACAGCAGCGTGGTTCTGCGCGTCGATGACTTCAGTCATGCGCTCGCGATGGTGCGTGCAGGATTGGGCATTGCGTTGCTGCCGGCTTTCCTCGAGGACAACGTGCCTGACCTTCAGGCCTTGACCGCGCCGATCAAGGAGTTGCAAACGCCCCTGTGGTTGATCACGCACCCGGAGCTCAGGCACACGACGCGCGTTCAGGTCATGATGCGAGCCTTCGGCCCGGCGCTCGCGAACACGGTTCGTGCAGCGAAGGGGTCGGCGCCGGCGGGCCATGCCGCGTCGTAGGCCAGCGCGGTTGCGGCCAACGTTGCCCGCGGATCGCCCCGGGTGCCGCAGACGCGGGCCAGCATAGGGCCGTTCGCATCCACCAGCACCGCTCAGGTCAGCCGATCGGGCCGTCGACTGCCACCTCGATAAAATGCTCGATGACTTCGCGCAATCGAAGCAGGTCCATTGGCTTGGGCAGGCAGGCGACCATGCCAGCCTTGGCATAGTTCAGGCGATCTTCCTCCATCACATTGGCCGTCATGGCGACGATGGGCGCCGTGATGCCCGCTTGCCGCAGCATGGCAGTGGCCTCGAAGCCATCCATCTCTGGCATCTGGATGTCCATGAGGATGAGGTCGAAGGGTTCTGCCGTCGCAGCGGCTACCGCCCCACGGCCCCCATCGACCAACGTGATCCGGTCGATACCCAGGCTGTGAAGTTGTGCTGCAGCAACCATCTGGTTGGTCACGTTGTCTTCGGCGATGAGTACCCGAAGGTGTTTGAAACTTGACACTTCGCCCGGCGGATCGTCTGCGGCGGATATTTCTGCGACCAGCGGCAGCGTCAACCGGATCGTGAATCTCGAACCCTGCCCCAGTTTGCTGTGGACCTCGACCGTACCGCCCATCAGGTCAACCAGCCTCTTGACGATGGCCAGCCCAAGGCCAGTGCCGCCGTAGCGACGGGTCGTCGAGCGATCGGCCTGCTCGAAGGGATCGAAGATCGCCTCCAGTTTGGACGCGGCGATCCCGATGCCCGTATCGATGACGACGAGCTCGGCCACAAGCACATGTGCGCGGATCTCCGCAGTGGAACTGAGCTCCACGCGGCCGCCCGGACGCGTGAACTTGATCGCGTTGTGGATCAGGTTGGTCAGCACCTGGCGCAGCCGCGTCTCGTCACCGCTGACCTTGTGCGAAAGTTCTGGCGGCGTGGCGCGCATATGCAACGTAACGCCGTTCGCGGCCGCCGCAGGCTCGAGTGTCTCGAACAGGTCCCGCATGACGCGGTCGACCACGAAGGGCGCCGCCTCCAGTGCCAGCTTGCCCGCATCGATCCTCGAGAAATCGAGCACGTCGTCGATGATTCGCAGCAGAAGGTCGGAACTGCCACGAACCACCTGCAACTGGCGCCGCTGCTCGTCGTTGAGCTCGGTGGTCTGCAGTGCCTGGATCATGCCCACGACGCCGTTCATCGGCGTGCGGATCTCGTGCGACATCACGGCCAGGAACTCGCTCTTGGCTCGATTCGCCTCCTGTGCCTGCTGGAGCGCGCCGGCAAGCTGCTCGGTGCGCTGATCGACCCGTCGTTCGAGGGAGGACTGGATATCGCGCCACTTCTCGATCAGCGTGTCGAAGGCGTGTGTCAGGCGACCGATCTCGTCGGCATGTTCCCAGCGCACGCGCGCCGTCGAACTCGGATCGTCCGCCAGGGCGTTGGCCGTGTGCGCCAGCTCTTCCAGCTTGGCGGCAAACGGGCGGCCGATATAACGGGTGGCGGCGTAGACCAGTGCCAGCGCGACCAGCGACCCGGCGGCGTAGACCGCTGCGATCGACGACAGCGAACCGAGCGCCGATGCCTCGCGATCGGCGAAGGTGACGCCGATTCGCACAGTGTCGCCGGCGCGCTCGGTCAGCGCGATCGTGGTTGAGGCGTGGTGCGGCACCGAGCCGGCGTCGCAGGCGGTCGACAGCAGGCGTTGGCCGCCAACGCTGACGGTCATGCACTCAGACGGTCGCAGGAAGTCGGTGGCATGCTTGAACAGCGCCTGGACGTCGACTCTGGACAGCAGCACGCCTTCGTGCGCCGAAGCGGGTGGGTAGTAGACCGGCACCGCGATGAGCAGGAGCCAGCGGGCGTCGGCTTTGACGAAGATGAGCTGTGAGCGGCCCTGTTGCAGGGCCGCTCGCACCGCGTCCCGGTGGGCGGCTGTCATCGGCAAGGGCGGACCGGAACGGCCGAACAAGCTGAGGTTCGAGTCGAAAAGGTCCAGCGCCTGCGGCACACCAAACGGCGGCCTGTAGTCGCGCAGCGTCGGCATCAGGTACAAGCCCCGGCCTGAAGAGTCGACGAATGAGTTGACGACGAAACTGTTGGCCGCGAGTTGGTCGAGGCTCTCGAGCAGCGCCGAGACGCGGAAACGCAACTGTTCCTCGGCACGATCCAGGTTGTTGCGATAGTGCGCCTCGATGTTCGACTGCGCCTGCCGATAGAACAACGGAAAGGCGATCAAGCCCACGACCACCAGCAACCCGGCCGACACGCCCATGCCGATCGCCGTCAGGCGGTTCAGCACGCTGCGTCTGGTCCACTCACGTAGCGAGGTCACGATGGGCAGCAGGGTCAGGTTCGGCGCGCCGCCAGAGCGCCGTCACGCACGCCGGATCGGTTCCAGTGCACCGTCGGCGGCATAGCGGCACATGATGACGTTGCCCTCGTCCAGGGCTTCGTGGCGCGCAGCCGTGAACGCAGGCGCATAGCGGCGCACCAGGCCCTGGAAAGCGCCGGTTCTCTCGAGCGCGTCGCGCACGGTGGGCCGCGCGGTCGTGCCGGCCAGGTCGACGGCCCGGGCCAACACGTGCGCCAGGTCATACGCATGGGCAACGCCCACTGGCGAGGCGATGTCGCGCGGTCCCCGGCTGCCGAACAGGCGCTGGTGTGCGGTCACCACGCGCTTGGCGATCGACGAATTGTCTCCAAGAAAGGAGTAGGTCTGTACCACCGCCAGGTCGAGGTCGAGAAATCCCGCGCCGACGAGCTTCGGCAAGTCGCCGCCGGTGACGCCCCAGTGGCTGGCCACCGGGACGCGCCTGTCCTTCGGCAGCCGCAGCATGTGCTTCAACAGCACCGCAGCCTCCTCGGCATTCGCGGTCAACACGATACCCTCAGCGCCGGCGTCCACCAGCGCTTGGTACTTGGCGGCCATCGACTCCTCGCTGTCGTCCCAGTTGATCCACTGCGTGCCGACGATCGATTGCTTGCGCCGGTTCACCAGCGCACGCTCGGCAGCCAGTTTCGTTCCCCGTCCCCAGCTGGTGTTAAGCATCATCAGGCCGGCGCGTGTGACGCCGCGGCGGCCCAGGTGCCCGAGCATGGCCGGCGCAGCCCAGCTGTCGCGCAGCGACAGGCGGAACACGTAATTGGGACGCTGCCCGTTGTCGACGATGGCGTCGGCGGCCGCCCACGGATCCAGCAGTGGCAGTTTCCTGGTGGCGATCAGCGGCAGGACCTCCAGCACCGTCGGGCTGAAGCGGCCACAGAAGACAGCGACGAGGTCGTCCATCGCAGCGAACTCGTTCAGGTTTGCGACGCTGCGCGCCGGCACCGCGTGATTCGCGCGCTCGATCAGCCTGATCGATCTGCCGCCGAGGACGCCGCCGGCGCCGTTGATCTCTTCCAGCGCGATCAGCAGGCCTTGCTTGATTGCCTCAGCCGACGTGCTGCTGGCATGGCCGAATTCGCCGTCCAACCCGACCAGCACCGGCGCGGCGCTCGTCGCGCCGGCCCACGCCCGCTGGGGCGCCAGCAACGCGGGCGCCGATGACAGCGTCGCGGTCAAGCCGGACAGGGCGCGCAACGCCGCGCGACGGCCCATGAGGCGGCCCATGAAGTTCATGCATCCCCTGGTCACAGGGCCGCGACTTTAGCAGGGGTTCGTGGCCGTTCAGGCCGGCATCCGGGTCGGGGATCGGC
>JAOUIM010000262.1 GCA_029884035.1 Aquincola sp.
GAAGATCGGCGAGTTCATCCGCCAGGTCAAGGACAAGAACTCCAGCGTCAAGCTGATGGGCTTCGGCCACCGCGTCTACAAGAACTACGATCCGCGCGCCAAGCTGATGCGCGAGACCTGCCACGAGGTGCTGAGCGCGCTCGGCCTGCACAACGACCCGCTGTTCAAGCTGGCGATGTCGCTGGAGAAGATCGCGCTCGAGGACGACTACTTCGTCTCGCGCAAGCTCTACCCGAACGTCGACTACTACTCGGGCATCGTGCAGCGCGCGATCGGCATCCCGGTCAGCCTGTTCACCGCGGTGTTCGCGCTGGCGCGCACCGTGGGCTGGATCGCCCAGTTGAACGAGATGATCGGCGACCCCGAGTACAAGATCGGCCGTCCGCGCCAGCTCTTCGTCGGCTCGGTGCGGCGCGACGTCAAGCCGATCGCCAAGCGCTGACAGGCCCCGGACCCGCCAAGGGCGCCACCGGGCATCGCCACCCCGGTGGCGATGCGCCTCAGCGCGTCATCGCGCGCCGCGCAGCGTAGCTCAGCACGTCGACCAGCGCGACCAGCAGCAGCATCGCGCCGAGCACGGTGCAGGTCTTGCCCATGTGGAACAGGCCCATGTGGAAGGCCAGCAGCTGGCCCAGCCCACCGGCCCCGACGACGCCGAGCACCGCGGCCGCACGGATGTTGTTCTCCCAGCGGTACAGCGTGTAGCTCGCCAGCTGGGGCAGCACCTGCGGCAGCGTGGCGTAGGCGAAGACGCGCCCCGGCCCGATGCCCTGCGCACGCAGCGCGAATGCCGGCCCGGGCGGCGCGTTCTCGATCGCCTCGGCGAACAGACGCCCGAGAACGCCCGTCGTGTGACAGGCCAGCGCGAGCGTGCCGGCGAAGGGGCCGAGGCCGGCCGAGATCAGCAACAGCGCGGCCCAGACCAGTTCGGGAATCGATCGCAGCGCGTTGAGCAGCAGGCGCGTCGGCGCCCGTGCCCACGCGCGGTCGCCCTCGTGCATGCGCGCGGCAGGCAGCGCGAGCGCCAAGCCGAGCATCGCCGCCAACACGGTGCCCAGGGCCGACATCGCGAGCGTCTCGGCCGTGGCAAGCGCCACTTTCGCGAGGAAGGCCGGCGACAGATCGGGCGGGAAGAACTCGCCGATGAAGCGGCCCATGCTGCGGGCGGCCTCTGTCGAGAAGAAGGCCCGCCATTGCAGGTCGAGCGTCCAGAAGCTCGCGGCCACCAGCAGCGCGATCGCCAGCATCATCCAGCAGGCCGTGCAGCGGGCGTTGAACAGCCGTGGCGGCAGGCGGTACGGTTGATTGGCCGCTTCGTTCATCCAAGGGCCCTGCGGAACCAGGCGCTGGCGCGATCGGCCAGAGCGACCAGGGCGATGAACACCAGCAGCATCGTGGCGACCTCGCTGCCGTTGAACATCTTCATCGAGTTGTCCATCTGCTGGCCCAGGCCTCCGGCACCGACGAAGCCGAGCACCACCGAGGAGCGGATCGCGCATTCCCAGCGGTAGACGGTGTAGCTCACCAGCTCGGCCGCGTTGGCGGGCAGGACCGCGTAGAAGAAGGCCTGCAGCCGCCCGGCGCCGTTGCGCAGCAGTGCCTCGGCGGTGTGCGTCTCACCCGACTCGAGGATCTCCCCATAGACCTTGCCGAGCATGCCGCCGTAGGTCAGCGCGATGGCCAGCACGCCCGCTGTCGGGCCCAGGCCCACGACGCGCACCAGCACCAGGGCCCAGACCAGCTCGGGCACCGAGCGCAGCACGATCAGCAGCGCACGGATCGTCTGCCGCAGTGCGAAGGGGATCCTGGCCATGCGCCCGGCCAAGGCCGAGATCGACAGCACGCGGGTGGACAACAGCGTCAGCGGGATCGCCAGCATCAGCGCCAGCGCGATGCCCGCGGTGGCGATGGCGACCGTGCGCCAGGTCTCGCGCGCCACCAGGGCGAGGAACTCGGCCCCGACCGCCGGGGGGAAGAAGCTGCTGGCGAACGCCCGCGTCTGCTTCAGGCTGTCGGGGGCGAACAGGAGCCAGGGCCTGAACTCGGTGGCCACCAGCATCGGCCAGAAGACGACGAGGGCAGCGCCGATCCAGAACAAGCGACCGAGCCACGCCGGGTCGCGGGCAGGGGCGCGAGCCGCGGCGGCGGTCATCGGCACTGAACCACCACCGGTGGCCCGTGCTCGGGCGGTGCATCAGCCGCCGGCGCGGCCGGCGCGTCGAGCTGCTCGAACTCGCTGCCGTACAGCTCGGCGAGCATGTCGCGCGTGACCGCCTGCCTGGGCAGGTCGAACGCGATGCGGCCGGCACGCAGCCCGACGATGCGTGTGAAGCGCTCCAGCGCGACGTCGACCTGGTGCAGCGTGGCGATGAGGGTGACGCCGCGCGCGCGCGACTCGTCGACCAGGGTGGCAATGGCTTGCTGTGCGCGGCTCGGGTCGAGCGAGGACAGGGGCTCGTCGATCAGCCACAGCGATGCGGGCGACAGCAGCGCGCGCGCCAGCCCGACACGCTGGCGCTCGCCGCCGGAAAGCCGGTCCACCCGCTCGAACAGTTTTTCGGCGAGGTCGAAGCGCGCGAGCGCGGCGTGCGCGCCCGCAATGTCGTCCGGGTAGAACAGCGAGCGTAGCGCGGTCGCGAGTCCCTGCGCGGGCAGGCGGCCGGCCAGAACCGCGGTGACGACGCGCTGGCGCGGCGGCAGCGGGGGCACCTGCGGCGCGAGGAAGAGCCGGCCGCGCAGGCGTTGCAGCCGGCGTCGCGGCAGCGACCAGGGCATGGCGCCGTCGAGCAGGACCCGGCCCTGGGTGGGTGGGAGCGCCGCTGCCGCGACGTGCAGCAGCGTCGTCTTGCCTGCGCCCGACGGGCCGATGACGGCCACGTGTTCGCCCCGACCAACAGCCAGCGACAAGTCGCTCAGTGCGGCGACCGCACCGGGCCTGGCCGCTGCGTGCCGCGCATCGACGCCGCTCAGTTCGACCTGCATCGGGCGTCGCGCACGCGGTGGGCGGCCGGGGCGACCACGGAGGATCGCGACGGGCGGGGCTGGGGGCCGCGCGCCGCCGGGGGGTGCCGCGGTGCGGCCCCGCGTCTCACAGCAAGCTCGCGCTCTTGGCGGCCGCCTCGATGCCCTTGTAGTTGTCAACCTGGGTCGGCACGAAGCGCGTGGCACGCTGCAGTTCGAGGATCGCCTTGCCCTGCGGATCGTCCTTGGACAGCCCGAGCAGCGCGGCCGTGAGCTTTTCGCGGACCGCGGCCGGCATGTCGGCGTGCACCGTCCAGTTGTAATCGTAGTAGGGCGGCGTCGTGTACAGGACACGCACCTTGTCGGTGTCGACCTTCCTGTCGGCGACGAACTTGTCCCACACCGAGATATTGAGCGCGCCGGCCTGCACCTTGCCCGCGGCCACTGCGGCGATCGTCGCGTCGTGCGCGCCGCTGTACGCCACACGCCGGAAGTCCTTGTCCGGATCGATGCCGGCCTGCAGCAGGAAGCTGCGCGGCATCAGGTGCCCGCTGGTGCTGCTCTGTGAGCCGAAGCTCACGTCCTTGCCCTTGAGGTCGGCGAGCGACTTGATCGCCGGGTCGCTGGTGATGAACACCGAGCGGAATTTCGCGTCCTCCTCGCGCTGTGCGATCGGGATCACCTTGCCGCCCGAGCGGTGGTAGGCCTGCACGAAGGTGAAGCCGCCGAACCAGGCCATGTCGACCTTCTTGTTGACCAGCGCCTCGACCGCGGCGGCATAGTCGGTCACCGGCGTGTACTCGACCTTCATGCCGAGCTTGCCTTCGAGGTAATTCATGAGCGGCGTGGCCTTGCGCGCCAATTCGGTGGGGGACTCATCGGGGATCGCAGTGACGCGGAAGACCTGCTGCGCATGGGCAAGAACGCCGAATGCGACGAGCGCAACGGTCATCAGCGCACGCAGCGTGCGGGAGGCGGACATACTGATCATGGGGACGGACTCCTGTAAGGATTGCGATCGGTCGCGGGCGCGTGAGGGTCGATTACATCGCATCGGCGGCAGGCCCGCGCGTTGCGGGGGCTCCGGCTGCTAGAGTGATTCCATGACGCTTCGAGACACACCACTGCGCGTGCCGCGCTTCATCCAGTTGCACCGCGAGGACGCGGTCGATACCCGCGCCGAACTGGCGGCGGGACTGTCGGCACCGGCCGCATCGATTGCGCCCAAGTGGTTCTACGACGCGCTCGGCTCGCGACTGTTCGACGCCATCACCGAACTGCCCGAGTATTACCCCACCCGAACCGAGGCGGCGATCATGGCCGCGCAGCAGGCTCAGATCGCCGGGTCGGTCGGCCGGTTCCGCACGCTGATCGACCTGGGCGCGGGCAACTGCGTGAAGGCCGGCCGCCTGTTCGCGACGCTGCAGCCGCACCGCTACGTCGCGGTGGATATTTCGGTGGAGTTCCTGCGCCAGGCCATCGCGTGCCTGCAGCGCGAGCACCCGACGGTGGACATGCTCGGCGTCGGGCTGGATTTCTCGCAGACCCTGGTGCTCCCGCCCGAAGTCGGCGACGGGCCGCGCACGCTGTTCTACCCCGGCTCGTCGATCGGCAATCTCGCGCCCGATGCGGCGCTGGCGTTCCTGCGCCGCGCACGTCAGGGATCGCCCGGTTGCCACCTCGTGATCGGCGTGGATCTCGTCAAGGACTTCGCCACGCTGCACGCCGCGTACAACGACTCGCTGGGCGTCACCGCCGCGTTCAATCTCAACGTTCTTCCGCATGTCAACCGCGTGCTCGGCAGCGACTTCGACCTGCGCCAGTGGCGCCACGTCGCCTTCTTCGATGAATCGGCCTCGCGCATCGAGATGCACCTCGAGGCGCGCGAGCCGCTCGTCGTGCGCTGGCCCGATGGTGAGCGCGCCTTCGCCGCTGGCGAACGCATCCACACCGAGAATTCGTACAAGTACGTCCAGGAGTCGTTCGACGCGCTGCTGCGCGCCGCCGGTTGGGCGCACACGCGCTGCTGCACGGACGAACGCGCCTGGTTCGCAGTGTTCTGCGCAGCCTGAACCACCTTACGCTGCGCAGCTGCGAAAGCCCGCAAACACATCCTGGCGCCCGGCGACGAAGAAGTTGCGGTAGCGCGGATGCTTCATGAACGGTGCGGTGGCGAACGAGCCCCCCTTGAGCACCGGCCGGCCGTCGAACCAGGGTTGCGAGTAGTCGCGGTAGGGATGCGGTTCGAAGCCCGGAAACGGCGCGAACGGCGACGCGGTCCACTCCCAGACTTGGCCCCACGCGAAGCTCGGGTGGCGCGTGGCGAGCTGCCACTCGTACTCCGTCGGCAGACGGCGTGCGGACCAGCGGCACCAGGCCTGCGCCTCGTGTGCGCTCAGGTGAAGTGCGGGTTCTTCCAGATTCAACGGCCGCGAGCACCCGAACGCCGTGCGCTGCCAGGCGCCATCGGCGCTGCGGTCGAGCGGCGCCGGGATGCCGGCGGGCAGGGTACGACGCCGCCATGCCCAACCCTCGGTGGTCCACAGCCTGGCGTCGTCGTAGCCTCCCGCCTCGACGAAGGGCAGGTACGCCCCCCAGGACACCGCGGTGCGGTCGATGCGGAAGTCGGGCACCGCAACGGCATGTGCGCCCAGTTCGTTGTC
>JAOUIM010000263.1 GCA_029884035.1 Aquincola sp.
AACCAGCGTCGTGCGCGGGTAGGGAGGCGATACGTTCACCTTCTGCCGCGGTGCCGAGGTACTGATCGCGATCGCGGGCCGCCTGAACAAGCAAGGCCTGAGCCGGGACGGACCAGCGGCAGTGATCGCCGAGAGCGCCTTGCCCGACCAGAGCGTCGTCTGCGGCACGCGGGCCGGCAGGGCGCGGGCTGTGGGCAGCGCCGAAGCGGTCCTCGCCATGCCTGCCGATCGTCGGCCACGTCGCACCCCTGCGCGAGGTGCTCGCCCGATACGTGCCCGTCGACACGGGCGCAACGGCCGACCTCGAACTCAGCGCGGTGGCCGCTTAGCCGACTCGACCAGGCTCGTCGCCTGCGGCGCCGCGCGCTGCTCGACCGCAAACACTGCGGCCTCGACCCGCGAATTCAGGTTGAGCTTGTTGAGGATGTGGCGCACGTGCAGCTTCACCGTGTCGTGGCTGATGTCGAGCGAGCGGGCGATGGTCTTGTTGCTTTCGCCGCGGGCGAGGTGATCGAGGATCTGGCGCTCACGTTCGGTCAGCGCGGCCAGCAGATCCTTGCGTTCGGGCCCGCCGGGACCCGCCTGCAGCATCTGGGCGAGCTTGAGCGTCAATGCCGGGGCGATCGCCAGCTCGCCGCGCGCCGCGCGTCCGATGGCCGCGATGACGTCCTCGGGCTCCATGTCCTTGAGCAGGTAGCCGCGCACGCCAGCGCGCAGCGCGGCCGCCAGGTCGGTCTCGGCGTCGCTCATCGTGAGGATCACTGCGGGAGTGTCCAGTTCCTCGGCGCGGATCCGTTTCAACAGCGTCAGGCCATCGGTCGAAGGCATGCGCAGGTCGAGCACGAGCAGGTCGGGCCGGAGCTCGCGCAGCATCGGCACGACCTGGTCGGTGTCGCCGAGCGCGGCCACGACCTCCATGCCTCCGCGCTGGCGGAGCAGGTCGCTGAGCCCGGTGCGGCATAGCGCATGGTCGTCGACGAGCATGATGCGCGGCACCACCATCACACCCTCCCTTCAACGGCCGCTTGCGTGCCGTGCGGGGCGCACGGCACCTGCAGGCACACGCGCGTGCCGCCGCCCGCACGCCGGCCGACCTCGAGCGTGCCGCCGAGCCGGCGCGCGCGTTCCCGCATGATCGCCAGTCCGTAGTGCGCGCCCTCGCCGAGCGAGAGCGCTGGCAGCCCGCTGCCGTCGTCCTGCACCAGCACGCGCAGCACGCCGCGCTCGCCCACCACATGCAGCCACGCATGCCGCGCCGCGGCGTGGCGCGTGATGTTCGCGAGCGCCTCCTGGACGATGTGGAAGACCTGCTCCTCCTGGTCGGGCTCGAGCTGCAGGTCGCGCAGTTCGTCGACGAATTCGAGCGCGGTCGTGCCGCGGGCCCGGAACGCCGCCGCACTGGCGGCCAGCGCGTGCGCCAGGCCCAGTGGGTCGCGCGGCGCGCGCATCTGCGTGAGCACTGCGCGCAGGCTGGCGTGGGCCTGGCCCACCGCCTCGCGCACGTCCGTGTAGTAACGCTCGGCAGCGCCGCGGTCGCCCTCGTCGATCGCGTCGTGCAGCAGCGGCAGGCGCATCTTCACGTAGGCCAGCGACTGCCCGATCGAGTCGTGCACATCAGCGGCAATCGCCTGCCGCTCGCCCGCGACCGCGGCACGCAGGTGCTCGCGCTCGAGACGCGAGTTGTCCAGCGCCAGGCCGAGCAGGTCGCCGATCGCCCTGAGCAGCGCCGGCACGCCGTTCGGCGGCTCGCGGTCGGCGTCGAAGAACAGATTCAGCACGCCCAGCACGCGTCCACGGTGGCCAAGCGGGACCGCCAGCACGCGCCTGATGGCGCCGCCCAGGAATCGTGCGTCGTGGCGCCGGGCGCATGGGGTCGACTCGTCGCTCCAGGCCAGTTCGTCGCCCGAGCGCGCGACGCCGCAAACACCACAATCATGCTCAACCGAGCGCTCGGCCTCGCGCACCACGGCGGACAACCCGACCTCGCCGATCAGGTGCATCGTCGCTTCGTGCGAATGGACGAGGCGCACCGCACCGGCCTGCGCACCGGCGACCTGCACGATCGGTTGAAGGAAGCGGCCCAGCACCTCGCGCAGATCGTCGCCCGCCGCGAGCCCGGCCGTCAGGTCGAGCAGGATGTCCGATGCGCCTGGCGCTGCCCCAGCCTGGGCGGCTGACGCGGCGCCTGCCACGCCGGCAACGGTCGATGCATGCAAATCGGACACTGCGGGTGCTGTCTCGGAGATATCAGGCGAAGCTTACGACCTCAACCGCCGGAACGCCTACCGGCCAGCCCGGCGGCGCGGCGCGACGGTCTCGCGGGGGCGACGCGGGCCGCTCCCCGAGTGGGCATTGTCCGTCAGGGTGGCCAGGCAGTGGCGGACGAAGTCCTCGGCGCCACGGCCGAGCTGCTTGTCCTTGTGCACGACGATGGCCAGACGCCGGTGCAGCGGCGGCAACCCGGTCCTCAGTTCGACCAGGCTGCCGTCGGCCAGCGCTGAAGCGACGGCATACCGGGACAGGCAGCCGATCGCCACGCCGGTTGCGACCAGTCGCTTGAGCGCCTCACTGCTGCCGAGTTCGAAGGCGATGTCGATCGATCCCAGGTGCTCGAGCAGCCAACGGTCGCTGGCCTCGCGCGTGCCCGAGCCCGGCTCCCGCACGGCCCAGGGCTGCGCGCGCAGCTGTTCGAAGCTGCTGCGGCGCAGGGAGGCCAGCGGATGGGAGGGCGCGGAGAACACCACCATCTCGTCTGTGAGCCACGGCTGCACCGAGAGATCGGGGTGGGTTTGCGGCCCTTCGATGAAGCCGATGTCGACATCGAAGGCCGCCACCGAGCGGATCACTGCACTCGAATTCGCGATCACGATGTGAACCGGGCTGTGCGGGTGCGAGCCTTTCCAGCGCGCCACGACGTCGGGCAGCAGCACCTCGCCGATCGTCAGGCTGGCGGCCATTCGCAGCGGCGCGGCGTGGGCACCGCTGAACAGGTGTTCGAGTTCCGCGGCGTGGTCCAGCAGCGAAGCGGCCATCGGCAGCAGGGCGCGTCCGTTCTCGTTGAGCAGCAGGCGGCGGCGCACCCGATCGAACAGCGCCGCGCCGAGGGTGGCCTCCAGCTCGGCGATCGCCGAACTGGCCGCCGATTGCGAGCGCGCCACCCGCTCGGCGGCCGAACGGGTCGACCCTGCGCGCGCGGTGGCCACGAAGACCTCGAGATGGCGCAGGCCGACGCGCAAGCGCGCCGGCAGGTCGCCGGGCGCCCCATTGTGTTGATCGGATCTTCGGGTCATCTTGACCAGTATTGTCTGATTTTTCTTTTCGGCCAGCGTGCCTAGGATTTGCCCTTTGCCGGCGTCGCCACGACATGCCGGCTGGAGAAACGGCCGCTGCCGATTCCGGATGCCATGCCCCGAGCCATGCTGACCGATCACGCCTCGCGCCACGCCTGCGCCACTCGACCATGAGTACGCTCGTGCGCCCGCACGGCGGCGAGATGCTCAGGCCGCTGCTGCTCGAGGGCGCAGCGCTCGACGCCGAGCTGGCGCGCGCGCGGACGCTGCCGAGGCTGACCGTCACGTCGCGAGAACGCGGCGACATCCTGATGCTGGGCATCGGCGGCTTCACGCCACTGGACGGCTTCATGACGCACGCCGACTGGCAGGGCGTGTGCGACGGCATGCGAACGGCCAGCGGGTTGTTCTGGCCGATCCCCATCACCTTGTCGACCGACAAGGCGACGGCCGAGTCGTTCAAGACCGGGCACGAGGTCGCGCTGGTCGACCCCGACGACGGCAGCGTGCTGGCCACCATGCGGGTGACCGAGAAGTACGCGATCAACAAGGCGCACGAATGCGCGATGGTGTTCCGCACGACTGACCCAGCCCATCCCGGCGTCAAGATGGTCATGGAGCAGCCCGAGGTGAACCTGGCCGGCCCGGTGAAGGTGCTGTCGCAGGGCGGCTTTCCCGAGAAATACGGCGCGCTGTACATGACGCCCGCGCAGACACGCGCGATGTTCGCCTCGCTCGGTTGGTCGCGCATCGCGGCCTTCCAGACCCGCAACCCGATGCACCGCTCGCACGAGTACCTGGCCAAGGTCGCGATCGAGGTCTGCGATGGCGTGCTGGTGCATTCGCTGCTCGGTGCTCTCAAGCCGGGTGACATACCGGCCGAGGTGCGCACCCGGGCCATCTCGGCGCTGGTCGAACGCTACTTCGTCAAGTCGACCATCGTGCAGGCGGGATACCCGCTGGACATGCGCTATGCCGGCCCGCGCGAGGCACTGCTGCATGCGCTGTTCCGCCAAAACTATGGATGCTCGCACCTGATCGTCGGTCGTGACCATGCCGGCGTGGGCAGCTATTACGGCCCCTTCGATGCCCACCACATCTTCGACCAGATTCCGCCGGATGCGCTGCAGACGCGGCCACTGAAGATCGATGTGGCGTTCTGGTGCTACCAATGCGGCGGCATGGCCTCGGGGCGGACCTGCCCGCATGGCGACGGCGACCGCCTGCAGGTCAGCGGCACACAGTTCCGCAAGTCGCTGTCGGCCGGCGACCATGTACCTCCGGAATTCAGTCGGCCGGAGGTGGTCGAGATCCTGCGCAAGTATTACGCCGAACTGGACGCCAAGCCTGTTGGCGTGACCGCGTCGTCGCGATGAAGGCATGAAAGTCTGCATCGTGTCGGACAGTCACGACCGCGCGGACGCGCTCGCGCACGCGGTGCGCGACGCAAAGTCGCGGGGCGCCGATGCGGTGATTCATTGCGGTGACCTGATCGGCGCACAGTCGCTCAAGCCGGCCCTGGCCGTGGGGCTGCCTGTCCACCTGATCCACGGCAACAACGTCGGCGATCCGCAGGCGCTGCACCGGCTGGCCGGCATCAGCGAGGGACGGCTGCGCTACCACGGCGCCGACGCCCGCATCGAACTCGCGGGCCGGCGGATCTTCCTCGTGCACTACGACGACTACGGCTACGCGATGGCATGCACCGGCGACTGGGATCTGGTGTGCTGCGGCCACTCCCACCGCGCCGAGGTGCGCAGCGTGGCCAGCGTGAAGGGCCGTGCCACCTGGCTCGTGAACCCCGGCACCGTGGCCGGCCTGGCCGCGCCATCGACGTGGGTGATGGGCGATTTGGCCACCATGCGCTTCGAATTGCAGGAACTGGAAGGGGAGCCTTCATCGCCCCGATTGCAGTGATGACAGCGTGATCGACCGCGGGCTCAGCCCCAAACCCCCCCAATCAATGGCCGCCAGGCCGTGAAGAGACGCTTTCGAGGAGACCGTCCCCATGTTTGCCCAGAACCCGTTTGCCGCGTTGAGCGCCGGATTGCCCCCGAGCGCGATGCAGATCTACGTCGTGCTGATGGCGCTGGCGGTCGTCGCCGGCACGCTGCTCGACATGGCCCACAAGGGCAGCGCGACGTACTTCTTCGCCAAGTCGCGCTAGACGCGCGGCCAGGGCAAGCCGGTCGACACCGCGGCGATCGCCGTCAAGACCGCCGTGGTCGATGTCCTCGCCTCGGGCGAGTTCTGCAACCCGCGGCGCCGCATCGCCCACCTGCTGACCATGTACGGGTTCATCCTGTATCTCGTCACCACCG
>JAOUIM010000264.1 GCA_029884035.1 Aquincola sp.
ACCAGCGTGCCCGAGCCGGTCGTGCCGGTCAGGCCGAACTGACTCTCGGTGATCGTGTAGCTGTAGGTCAGGGCCGTCGTGTCGATCGTGTAGTCGATCAGTTCGCCGGCCATCGCTACCGAGCTGTACGTTGTACCCGCGGCGCTGCTGCCGCCGCCTCCGCAGGACGCTGCCACGAGCGCAAGCGCGATCGAGAACAAGCCCAGCACGGCGCGTTTCACAGTGAAGTAGGTTTTCATCGTCGGGCACTCCGGTACCGAATGGATGTTCATTGCCCGGTCAGCCTAGTACAGGCAAGGTGCCAGCGCACGGTGCGTTGGCGCGCGCGAGCGCGGCGGCGTGGCAAACGCACGCTCGGCGCGCAACGAAGCGCTCCCAGGCCGTTTCCCCGGGTCCGGTGCGTTCGATGCATGGAGTCCTGTTCCGACACCCGGGTGCGTGTCCTGTGCGCCGTGGCGGCCCGCATCGCCGACCTGCGCACACCGATGCGGCCGCCGGCCGGCAGTTCAGCGCCAGGGACGCCGCCGCGGATGGGATCTACGACGCCGCGAGTGCAGCGCGAGTCTGCGGGGCCTTCATCGAGGCAGTGAACCCGCAGCCTTCGAGGTCGTCGACGTGGTGGTCCGAATACGCGCAGCCAGGCAGCATGGTGAAACACTCCTGCGGCGTGCGAAGTACCAAGTCCACGCGTCGCCGCATCGTGGCCGATCCGCAGTCGCGCCCGGTGTCTGCGCCCGTATCAAAAGTGGATGCCCTGCATCAACTGTTGCATCGCCACCGCCTCGGCGCTCAGCTGCGGCTTGGCCGACTTGTCGCCCTTTGCCGCGGCCGAGTCCGGGAACATGCGGAACGTCGTGTTCATCGAGATCTGCGCCACACGCGGCGCCAGCGCATGCAGCACCTCGCCGAAGATGCCCAACCGCGTGGCGATGCGCACGGGCTTGTTGATGCAGGCCTGCGCGATCATGTCGGCCGCCTCCTCTGGTGCGAGCGTCGGCACGTTCTGGTAGATCTTGGTCGGCGCGATCATCGGCGTGCGCACCAGCGGCATGTTGATCGTCGTGAACGTGATGCCCTGGTCGGCGAACTCGCTCGATGCGCAGCGCGTCCATGCGTCGAGCGCAGCCTTGCTCGCGACATAGGCCGAGAATCGCGGCGCGTTGGTCAGCACGCCGATCGAGCTGATGTTGACGACATGGCCGCGGCGCTTGGCCACCATCGACGGCAGCAGCCCCATCGTCACGCGCAGGCAGCCGAAGTAGTTCAGCTGCATCGTGCGCTCGAAGTCGTGGAAGCGGTCGTAGCTCGACTCGATCGCGCGGCGGATCGAGCGGCCGGCGTTGTTGATCAGGTAATCGACCCCGCCATGCTTGTCGACCAGCAGCTGCGTGAAGCGGTCGCAGTCGGCCATGTCCGACAGGTCGGCCGGATAGGCCACGAACGCGTAGCCGCGCGCCTTGGCTTCGGCACAGGCCTCGTCGAGCTTGTCCTGGTCACGGCCGCAGATGACCGTCACCGCACCGGCCTCGGCGAACTTGTGTGCCGCCGCCAGGCCAATGCCCGAACTGCCACCGGTGACCAGCACCACCTTGCCGGCCACCGTGCCCTTGAGCGAGCGGTCGATGAACAGGTCGGGGTCGAGGTGGCGCTCCCAGTAGTCCCACAGGCGCCAGGCGTAGTCGTCGAGCTTGGGGCACTCGATGCCGCTGCCCTTCAAGGCCGCATCGAGATCACGCCGGTCGTAGCGCGTGGGCCAGTTGATGAAGGTGAAGATGTCCTCGGGCAGGCCCAGGTCCTTCATCACCGCAGCGCGGATGCGGCGCACCGGAGCCAGTGCCATCAGCCCCTTCTTGACACTCCTGGGGACGAAACCCAGCAGCGCCGCATTGACGAACAGGTTCATCTTCGGCGCGTGCGCGGCGCGGCCGAAGATGTCGAGCACGTCGCCGATGCGGTAGCCCATCGGGTCGACGAGATGGAAGCATTTGCCCTTCACGTCGGCCTTGCCGTGCGCGATGTGGTCGATCGCGGACACGACGAAGTCCACCGGCACGATGTTGATGCGCCCGCCCTCCAGGCCCACCGCGGGAAACCACGGCGGCAGCATCTGCCGCATGCGCTGGATGACCTTGAAGAAGTAGTACGGCCCGTCGATCTTGTCCATCTCGCCGGTGGTGCTGTCGCCGACGACGAAGGCCGGGCGGTACACCGTCCAGGGCACCTTGGACTCCTTGCGCACGATCTTCTCGCTCTCGTGCTTGGTCATGAAGTACGGGTGCTCGAGGTTCTCGGCCTCGTCGAACATGTCCTCGCGGAACACGCCTTCGTACAGGCCCGCCGCGGCGATCGACGAGACGTGGTGCAGGTGGCCCGCATCGATCGCCCTGGCGAACTCGACCACGTTGCGCGTGCCTTCGATGTTGGCGCGCACCTGGCTCTCCTCGTCGGCCTTGAGGTCGTACACCGCGGCGAGGTGGAACACCGCGTCGACGCGACCCTTGAGTGACTTCAGGTCTTCGGCGCCGACGCCGAGCTTCCTGGACGTGAGGTCGCCGTAGACCGGCATCGCGCGTGCCTTGGTTGTTCCCCAATACTCGAGCAGGTCAGCCACCTTCGCCTCGCTCTCCCGGCGCAGCAGGAAGTGCACCACCGCACCCTTGCGCGCGAGCAGGGCCTTGACGAGACGCTTGCCGATGAAGCCGGTGGCGCCGGTGACGAAATACTGCATCGTGTTCTCCTTCGGGTGCAGGGGCCGGGGACGCGGCCGAGACGGGCATTCTTTCGCCAAAGCGAGCAGCCGCCGCTGCGCGCTTACCCCAGGGTCGCAGGTGCTGCCGCATAGAGCCGGCTCACTAGAGAAAGCGCGCCGCGGCGAAGGTGCGGCTTCTATAGTGATGACACCGAATCGATCTCTATTCACGCGAGGACACGCACATGGTCAAGAAGCTCCAGAAGATGGCTCAGAAGAAGGCTGCGGCTCCCAACGCCCTGCTCGACAGCCAGATTGCTGCCGCGGTGAAGGATTCGGCGCAGCAGATCTGGCTCGCCGGAATGGGTGCCTTCTCCAAGGCCCAGGCCGAAGGCGGCAAGGTATTCGACGCGCTGATGAAGGAAGGCCTGGCATTGCAGAAGAAGACACAAGGGCTGGCCGAGGAGCGCATCAGCGCCGTCACCAGCAAGATGACGGCGGTCGCTGGCGGCGTGACCGACAAGGCCGGCGCGAAGTGGGACAAGCTCGAATCGATTTTCGAGACACGCGTCGCGAAGGCGCTCAACAAGATGGGTGTGCCTTCGCGCAAGGACGTCGACGCGCTGATCAAGCGCATCGACGATTTGTCGGCCAAGGTCGGTGGCGCGGCGCCGAAGGCTCGTCGCGCAGCGGCGACCAAGAAAGCGCCGGCCAAGCGCGCGGCGCGCAAGACAGCTTGAAGACAGCATCGCGCCGTGCGCCCGCCGGGCGCCGCGGCGCGTCTGTGGCCGCAAGGCCACCGCGCATCGGACTGGCGCTCGCAGGCGGTGGTCCCTTGGGCGCGATCTACGAGATCGGCGCGCTGTGCGCGCTCGAGGAGGCGCTGCCCGACCTCGACCTGACGCGGCTCGAAGGGTATGTCGGCGTGTCGGCCGGCAGCTTCATCGCCGCGGGACTGGCCAACGGCGTGACGCCGCGCGAACTGTGCGCGGCCTTCATCGAGAACAGCGATACCGCGGGCGATCTGTTCCGCCCCTCGCTGCTGATGCGCCCAGCCTGGGGTGAGTACGCCAGGCGCGCCGCAGCGGTGCCGCGCCTGGCGGCGCAGGCCCTCTGGCACTTTGCATTCAAGCGCCGCTCGGTGCTCGAGGCGTTCGAGCGCCTGGGCCGCGCGCTGCCCACCGGGCTGTTGTCGGGCGCCGCGATGGAGCGCCAGCTCGCACGGCTGTTCAGCGCGCCGGGCCGCAGCAACGACTTCCGCACGCTCGAGCGCAAGCTCGTGGTCGTGGCCACCGACCTGGACAGCGGCGACGCCCTGCCCTTCGGCCAGCCGGGCCTGGACGACGTGCCGATCTCGCTCGCGGTGCAGGCCAGCGCGGCGCTGCCGGGCCTTTACGCGCCGGTTCAGGTCAAGGGCCGCACCTGCGTCGACGGCGCGCTGAAGAAGACGCTGCACGCGTCGGTGCTGCTCGACGAGGGGCTCGATCTACTGATCTGCGTGAACCCGTTGGTGCCTTTCGACGCCACGCACACGACGCACCACAAGGTGCTGGGCAGCAACGAGGCGCGCATTCCGCGCCTCATCGACGGCGGCCTGCCCACCGTGATGTCACAGACCTTCCGCTCGCTGATCCACTCGCGCCTCGAACTGGGCATGAAGGGCTACGCCGAGAGCCACCCGGCCACCGACATCGTGCTGATCGAGCCCGACCAGCGCGACGCCGAGATGTTTCTCGCCAACACATTCTCGATCTCGACGCGGCGCCTGCTCGCCGAGCACGCCTACCAGCGCACGCGCGAACTGCTTCGCACTCGCCGCTCGACACTGGGTGCGCAGCTGGCGCGCCATGGCATCGCGATCGACCGTGTGGTGCTCGACGACGCGCGGCGCCGCCTCGTCGGCAAGGCGCGCCCCAGGCTCACGCGAACGGCGCGCGCGCTCAAGCGGCTCGACGAGACCTTGAGCGACCTCGAGCACAGCCACATGGCGGCGCGCGGCGCTGCTCAACCCAGGTAACGCGCCTCCAGGTGCGCCTTGAAGTGCGCCGGGTTCAGCGGCTCGCCGCTGGCCCGGATCGCCAGTTCGTCGGTGCTCCAGCGCGAGGCCTGGGTCCAGATGTTCGCCTGGAGCCAGTCGAACACCGGCGTGAAGTCGCCAGTGCCGATGCGGCTGTCCAGATCGGGCATCGCGCGGCGCATCGCGGCAAACCATTGCGCCGCGTACATCGCGCCCAGCGAGTAGCAGGGGAAGTAGCCGAACAGCGCCTCGGGCCAGTGCACGTCCTGCATCGGTCCGTCCTTGAAGTTGCCGCGGGTGTCGAGGTGCAGCAGCTCTCGCATCTTGGCGTCCCACAACGCGGGGATGTCCTCGGCCTCGATCTCGCCCTCGATCAGCGGGCGCTCGATCTCGTAGCGCAGGATGATGTGCGCCGGGTAGGTGACCTCGTCGGCATCGACGCGGATCAGGCCGCGCTGCACATGCGTGATCAGGCGGTTCAGGTTGCTCGCCTCGAACGCCGGCTGCGCGCCGAAGTGCTCGGCCAGCAGCGGCGCAATGACACGCGCGAAGCCCGGGTGGCCGCCGAGCTGCATCTCGAAGGCGAGCGACTGGCTTTCGTGGATCGCCATCGAGCGCGCCTCGCTGACCGGCTGCCCGAGCAGGTCGCGCGGCCGGTTCTGCTCGTAGCGGCCGTGGCCCGTCTCGTGCACCGTGCCCATCAGCGCGGGCAGGAACTCGTCCTCGCGGTAGCGCGTCGTCATGCGCACGTCCTCCGGCACGCCGCCGCAGAACGGGTGCGCGCTGACGTCCATGCGGCCGGCCTCGAAGTCGAAGCCCAGCAGGCCGACGATGCGCTGGCATAACGCGCGCTGCGCCTCGATGCCGAACGGCCCCCGCGGCACGGCAGGCTTCTCGCGCGAC
>JAOUIM010000265.1 GCA_029884035.1 Aquincola sp.
GCGAACGGGGCGCGCGGCCGGCGTCGGCCGGCCGGCTCAAGGGGTCGTCTTCGGCGGCGTGCCGTCGCGTCCGCTCGTGTACGACATCAACGCGAGGATGCGCGAATGCTCCTCGCCCAGCATCGACCACTCGAAGCGCCAGGCCCAGTTCGTGCCCCCGAGCGAGCCGGGCTGGTTCATGCGGTATTCGGTGGGCAGGCCCAGCACGTCCTGCAACGGAAACACCGCCAGGCGCGACACCGAGTTCATGCAGGCGCGGATTGCAGCCCAGTGGAACCCGCCGGCGTCGCAGGCCAGGTAGGCACCCGCAAAGTGGCGCTCGGCCGGCCTGGCCTGGTCCCACCAGCCGCGCACCGTATCCGTGTCATGCGTGCTCGTGTAGACGATCGTGTTGCTGACGTAGTTGTGCGGCAGGAACTCGTGCGTGCCGTCCCCGCCGAATGCGAAGACCAGCACCTTCATGCGCGGGAAGCCGCAGTCCTCGATCAGCCGGACGACGTCGGGCGTGATGAGCCCCAGGTCTTCCGCAATGATCGGCAGCTTACCGAGCCGCCGCTCGATCGCCTCGAACAGGGGCAGTCCGGGCCCGACGCCCCAGTGTCCGACACGTGCAGTGGGACTCGATGCCGGGATGATCCAGTAGCCGGCGAAGCCGCGGAAGTGGTCGATCCGAACGATGTCGGCCTGCGAAAGAATCCGCTTCACGCGGTGGGCCCACCATGCGTAGTCCTCGGCGGCCATGCGATCCCACCGGTAGATCGGGTTGCCCCAGCGCTGCCCGTCGGGCCCGAGGTCGTCGGGCGGGGCCCCGGCAAGCACGGTGGGCAGGCCATCGGGGCCGAGCTCGTAGAGGTCCTGCCGCGACCACACGTCGGCGCTGTTGTCGGCAACGTAGATCGGGATGTCGCCGACCAGCGCGACGCCGCGCTCGTTCGCATGACGTTTGAGCGCGCGGCACTGCTCATCCCAGCACCACTGCACGAAGCGCCAGAAACCGATCTCGCCGGAATGTTCCTTCTTCGCCCGCGCCAGCGCCTTCGCGTTGCGACGGCGCAGCGGCTCGGCCCAATCCCACCACGGCTTCATGCCGGCGGCCATGAACAGTGCCATGAACAGGGCGTACTCGTCGAGCCAGGCCGCCTCGCGCGCGCACCACGCCTGGAAGGCCCGCCGGTCCGCAGTTGCAGCATGCGCCTCGAAACCGGCGGCGGCGCGCCGCAGATGCGCATCGCGCCACGGGATCACGCGGCGGAAGTCGACTCGCCCCGTGGGAAACGGCTCGCCCGGCAGCGCGATCTGGTCGAGCCAGCCACGCTCGACGAGTGGTTCGAGCGCGACCATCAGCGGACTGCCCGCGAACGCCGAAGGGCTCTGGTAGGGCGAGTCGCCTGGCCCGATCGGCGTGGTCGGCAGCCATTGCCACAGGCGTTGCCTGCCGGCGGCGAGCCAGTCGACGAAGCGGTAGGCGTCGGGCCCGAAGTCGCCGATGCCGTGCGGGCCCGGCAGCGACGTGACATGCAGCATGACGCCACTGGAGCGGGTGTCGAAGTTCATGGCGATGCGGGCTTGCTCAACAGTCGTTTCCGCGCAGCACGACCAGCGAATGGGCAGGGACCACGAAGGCCTTGGCGGGTGGGACCGCGAGCGGCTCGCCCGAGGTGTCGAGTGCGACCTCCCAGTGGCCCGCGGGCAGTGTGAAGGACGTCGGCACCATTTCGGGGTTGAACGCGATCAGCAGGTGGCGGCATCCTGCGCCGCCGCCGACATGGTTGCGCGGCGATGCGTCGATGCGGCAGGCGAACGCGTGCTGACTGCCGTCGTGCCAGTCGTGAACCTGCATGTCATGGCCACTCGGCGCGAGCCAGACGACACTGCGTTCGCCGGGCGGTGCGGGAACATGGGCGAACCAGCGCTCATGGCGCAGGGCAGGCTCCTCGCGGCGCAGCGCGAGGACGCGGGCGACGAACTCGATCTGCGCCGCGTCGGCATGCGCCCAGTCGAGCCAGCCGGTCGGGTTGTCCTGGCAGTACGCGTTGTTGTTGCCGTCCTGCGTATTGCCGAACTCGTCGCCCGCGTTGAGCATCGGCGTGCCTTGCGCGAGCAGGAGCGTGGCAAGCAGGGCGCGGCGCACGCGAGCACGCTGCGCGACGGGCACGACGGCAGCGATCTCGCCGTCTCGCCCGTCGCGGTTGCCTTCGCCGTTGGCCTGGTTGTGCTTCCTGTCGTAGGCGGTGAAGTCGGCGAGCGTGAATCCGTCGTGCGCAGCGATGAAGTTCACGCTCGCCAGCGGGCCACGCCGGCCGTGGTGGAACAGGTCGTTGCTGGCGGTAAAACGGCGCGCGAACTCGCCGCGGCTGACGCTGCGGCCGAGCCAGTAGCGCCGGACCGTGTCGCGGAACTTGTCGTTCCAGTCGAGCCAGCGCGAAGGAAAGCGGCCGACCTGGTAACCCTCGGGGCCGGCGTCCCAGGGCTCGGCGATCAGGTGGGCGCGCGCGAGGATCGGGTCCTGCGCCAGTGCGGTGAAGAACGGCGCGTGCACGTTGAAGTGCTGGTGCGTGCGACCGAGCACCGGTGCCAGGTCGAAGCGGAAGCCGTCGACCCCCATCTCGTGCACCCAGTAGCGCAGCGAGTCGAGCACGAACTGCGTCACGCGCGGATGGGCGACGTTGAGCGTGTTGCCGCAGCCGGTCCAGTTCTCGCTGCGGCTCCTGTCGTCCTGGGCCAGGCGGTACCAGGACGCGTTGTCGAGCCCGCGCATCGACAGCGTCGAGCCATTCTCGCTGCCCTCCGGCGTGTGGTTGTAGACCACGTCGAGCACGACCTCCAGACCGTTGTCGTGCAGCGTCGCGACCATGCCCCGGAACTCGTCGGCCACCGCGCTCGGGTCGCTGCGGTCGCAGGCGGCAAATCGCGGGTCCGGGCAGAAGAATCCCAGCGTGTTGTAGCCCCAGTAGTTCACCAGGCCCTTGTCGGCCAGGCCCGGTTCGCCGAGGTGGTACTGGATAGGCAGCAGCTCGAGCGTCGTGACGCCGAGCGACTTGAAGTGCGACACAGACGCCGGATGCGCGAGGCCGGCGTAGGTGCCACGCAGCGCGTCGGGCAGGCCCGGCAGCGCCATGCCGAATCCCTTGACGTGCATCTCGTAGATGACGAGGTCGCGTGCCGCGTGGCGCGGCGCGTTGTGCCAACCCGGCGCGGGCTGCGGTGGCGCGGCGACGCGGGCCTTCAGCGCATGCAGCGCGTTGTCGCGCGAGTCCAGCGAGCGGGTGCCGTCCGGGTGGCCGAGCTCGTAGCCGTGGTGCTCGGCGCGCCAGGCGAAGCGGCCGACGATCTCGCGCGCCCAGGGGTCGAGCAGCAGCTTGTGCGGATTGAATCGATGGCCGTTCTCCGGCTGGTAGGCGCCGTGGGCGCGCAATCCGTAGATCAGGCCGGGTCCGACACCCTCGAGAAAGCCGTGGAAGATCCCGTCGCTGGGTCCGTGCAGCGCGTAGCGCTTGATCTCGCGTGCGCCGCTCGCGTCGAAGACGCACAGCTCGATGCGCGTGGCATGGTCGGAGAAGACGGCGAAATTGACACCGTCGTCGCGTGCCAGTGCACCGAACGGCTCGGCGCGACCTTCGCTCAGTTGGGCAGGCAGACGCATGCCGCGCTCACGCCGGGACCAGGAACAGCGTGGCCAGCGGCGGCACCGTCAGCACGATCGACCGGGAGCGCCCGTGGCTCGGGACCGCCTCGACCGGCAAGGCCTTGCCACCATTGCCCAGGTTCGATCCGCCGTAGAAGGCGCTGTCGGTGTTGAGCGCTTCCTTCCAGGCCTGCACGCCCGCCTCGGCGCCGGGCACACCCAGGCGCAGCGCCTCGCGCGGTACCGGCGTCATGTTGGAGACGACGATCACCTGTGCGCCGCGCCCGTCCTTGCGCAGCCAGGCGTACAGCGAGCGGTCGGCGTCGTGCGCATCGATCCACTCGAAGCCCTCGCCGCTGCAGTCGAGCCGGTGCAACGCCGGCATCGAGCGGTACAGGATGTTGAGATCGCGAACGAGACGCTGCACGCCGACATGGAGGTCGTATTGCAACAGCCACCACGGCAGTTCACCGTCGTGGTGCCACTCGGTGCCCTGCGCGAATTCCTGACCCATGAAGAGCAGCTTCTTGCCGGGGTGTCCCCACATGAAGGCGTAGTAAGCACGCAGGTTGGCGAATCGCTGCCATTCGTCGCCCGGCATGCGGCCGAGGATCGAGCCCTTGCCGTGCACCACCTCGTCGTGCGACAGCGGCAGCACGAAGTTCTCGGAGAACGCATAGACCAGACCGAAGGTCATCTTGTCATGGTGCCAGCGGCGGTGCACCGGATCCTGGTTCATGTACTGCAGCGTGTCGTGCATCCAGCCCATGTTCCACTTGAAGTGGAATCCCAGGCCGCCGGAAAAGGTCGGAGCGCTGACGCCCGGGAAGGCCGTGCTCTCCTCCGCCACGGTGAAGGCGCCGGGGCATTCGGCGCCGATCACCTCGTTGGCGCGCCTGAGCAACGCAATCGCTTCGAGGTTCTCGCGCCCGCCGTGGACGTTAGGGATCCATTCGCCGGCCTTGCGCGAGTAGTCTCGGTACAGCATCGACGCCACCGCGTCGACGCGCAGGCCGTCGACGCCCATGCGCTCGATCCAGTACAGCGCGCTGCCGACGAGGAAGTTCTTCACCTCGTGGCGACCGAAGTTGTAGATCAGGGTGTTCCAGTCGATGTGGAACCCTTCGCGCGGATCGCCGTACTCGTACAGCGCGGTTCCGTCGAAGGCCGCGAGGCCGTGCGCGTCGCTCGGGAAATGTGCCGGCACCCAGTCGACCAGCACGCCCAGGCCCGCCGCGTGGCATGCAGCGACAAAACGCTCGAAGCCCTCGGGCGGGCCGAAACGTGCGGTGGGCGCGAACATCCCGAGCGTCTGGTAGCCCCACGAGCCGTCGAACGGGTGCTCGCTCACCGGCAGCAGCTCGACATGCGTGAAGCCGAGGTCGGCCACGTACAGCGGCAGCACTGCCGCCAGTTCGTCCCACGTGTACAGGCGACCGTCGGCGTGGCGACGCCAGGACGCGGCGTGCAGCTCGTAAACGCTGATCGGCGCGTCGCGCAGGTTCGCTGCGGCCCGGCCTTCGGGCAGCGCGCGCGCCGGCGGCAGTGGCGCCACGATGCTCGCGGTGCCCGGCCGCAGTTCCGCGGCGCGCGCGTACGGGTCGGCTTTCAGCGGCAGCAGCGTGCCGGTGCGCGACAGCAGTTCGAACTTGTAGTGGTCGCCGATCGCCGCATGGGGAACGAAGATCTCCCAGACGCCACCGCCGCCGCGCGAGCGCATCGGGTGACGGCGGCCGTCCCAGGCATTGAAGTCGCCGACGACGGAGACACGCTGCGCGTTCGGCGCCCAGACCGAGAAGCGCACGCCCGCGACGCCGTCAACCATGTTCGGGTGCGCGCCGAGGAAGGTGTAAGGCCGCAGGTGCGAGCCCTCGCCGAAGTAGTGCAGGTCGTCGTCGGCAATCTGGGATGCGAACGCATACGCATCGGCGTAAGTTCCCGCGTTGCCATTGGCCCACTGTACCCGGAGCCGGTAGTCGAACC
>JAOUIM010000266.1 GCA_029884035.1 Aquincola sp.
GCCTCCAGCGCCGCATTGGCTTCGCGCAGCGCGTTGCGCTGGTGCACGAGTTCGGTGACATCCAGGCGAACACCGACCACCGACCCATGGGTGCTGCGTGTTTCGTGAACCTGCAGCCAGGTACCGTCGGCCAGTTGCTGCAGGAAGGGCTGCGTGGTGTGCGCACGTTGGGCGAGCCGTTCGGCGAGCCAGGCCTCTTCGCGCCCACGCGCCTGCGGCAACATGCCCAACGACAGCGAACGGCGCACCATCGACTCGAACGTTTCGCCGCGCCTCATCTGGTCGGCCACATGCGGGTACATCCGGGACAGTCGCTCGTTGTGAACGACAAGCCGGTCCTGCTGGTCGTACACCTCCACGCCGGCCGGGATCGCCTCGATCGCGTCGAGCAGCAGTTGCTCCGCGCGCGCCGCCTCGGCACGCGCGGCCTCCAGCGCTTGCCCTTGCCGAACCATTTCGGTGACGTCGGTGCGTACGCCCGCCACGCCTCCGCTGGCGGTGCGGCGCTCGTCGATGCGCAGCCAGCGGCCCCCAGGCAATTCCTGCAGGATCGGCTGGCCATCGGTCTCGCGGTGGCGACGCATGCGCTCGCTCAACCAGGCTGCGGGATCCGCCGCTGCCTGCGGATACTGGCCACGCTCCAGGCCGTAACGCAGGATCGACTCGAACGTCGCGCCCGGCACGAAGGCCGGCGCCGAATCGAGGTACAGCTCGCGGTAGCGCTGGTTGCACAGCACGAAGCGGTCGTCGCGGTCGTACAGCGCAAAACCCTCGGGCAGCGCCTCGACCGCGTCGGCCAGCAGGGAGCGCGCGGCTGTGAGATCGACCTCGCGCTGGACGAGGTCGGTGACATCGATCGAGAAGCCGAGCCGGCTGCCGTCGGAAAGTCGCTGTTCGGTGATCCGGCGCCAGCGGCCATCGGCCATCGCGCGCAGAAAACTGCGGCTGTCGTCGGTGAGGTGTTGCGCCACGCGTTCGGCGATCCAGGCCTCCTCGCGGCCTGCCGCCTCGGGCACCAATCCCTTGCCCACGCTCGCGCGCAGCAGTGCCTCGAAGCTCATGCCGCGTCGCCACGGGGCATCGGGCTTCTCATACAGTCGGCGGAAGTCGGCGTTGGCCAGGACCAGGCGATCGTGCGCGTCGTACAGCACGACGCCGGCCTGCATGGCGTCGATCGCCCGCAACAACTGCTCGCGCTCGTTGGAGATCTTCCCGCCGAACCACCAGTAGACCGCGCCCACCGCAAGCCCGACCACCGCGGCCAGCCCCTCGTCGAGCGGCCAGTGAGCGACGGATGCAGCAGCGAGCGCCAGAATGCATGCGACGACCGCCAGACGCCGCTGACGGCCACGGCGCATCCGAACGTCGATGGTCGTCCCGATCATCATGCCGCGGCGTCCGCTGCGCGCCACCGCTCGACGGTGCCGACGTCTGTCCAGACACCGTCCCAGCGCTCGGCGCCCAGGCGGCGGGCGGCCAACGCCGCGTCGAGCAGGGGCCGGAGCTTCATGTGGGTCCCGGGCGGGATCGCACCGAACATCGCGGCACGGAACAGTCCGATGCTTGACCACGTCCGCCGCGGGGACGTCGTCGTTGCCAAACCATGGACCTCATCGATACCGAAGTCGCCCGTGGCATGGTGCGGCGCATTGGGCACGAGCCAAAGGTGTGCGAGGCGGTCGCCTGCCACCAGCAGTCGCTGCGCGTCATGCGCCTCGAAGGCGAAGCCCGGCACGAAGACATCGCCCGAGATAACCCAGAATGCGTCCGACGCCAGGCGCGGCAGCGCCTTGGCGATGCCGCCGGCCGTCTCCAGCGCACCGCCGTGATCGCGCCCCTCGAAGGAGTACTCGATCGACAGGCCCCACCGCGATCCATCGCCCAGGCACGCCGGGAATTGTTCTTCCAGCCATGCGGTGTTGATCACGACGCGCCGGACACCGGCACGCGCGAGCGCCTCGAGGTGCCAGGCCACCAGCGGCTTGCCCCGCACTTCGAGCAATGGCTTGGGCGTGCGGTCGGTCCATGGTCGCAGGCGCTCGCCGCGGCCAGCACACAGGATGAGGGCGGGCAAGGCCTGCGGCATGGGCGGGCAGTTTAGGCCCAGGCAGCACGCGGGAAGCGGCGAATAAAATCGTTCGCTTCCCCTTCCGCGCCTCACCGCTGCCGCCGCCATGTCCAGCCTCGACACGAATCGCGTCCCAGACACCGGCGGTCCCGTGCCGCCCACCGCCGCCAGCCGCGAGGCGCTGATGGCCAACGCGATCCGTGCGCTGGCAATGGATGCGGTGCAGCAGGCCAACTCGGGCCACCCGGGCGCACCGATGGGCATGGCCGAATGCGCAGTCGCGCTGTGGGGACGGCATTTCAGGCACAACCCGGCGCATCCGCACTGGCCCGATCGCGACCGCTTCGTGCTGTCCAACGGCCATGCCTCGATGCTCCTGTATGCCCTGCTGCACCTGACCGGCTACGACCTGCCAATGAGCGAGCTGCGCAACTTCCGCCAGTTGCACAGCAAGACGCCGGGCCATCCCGAGGTCGGCGTCACGCCGGGCGTGGAAACCACGACCGGCCCGCTCGGCCAGGGCCTGGCCAACGCGGTGGGCATGGCGCTGGCGGAGAAGTTGCTCGCGCACGAGTTCAATCGCCCGGGCCATCTGGTCGTCGATCACCGCACCTATGTCTTCCTCGGCGACGGCTGCCTGATGGAAGGGGTGAGCCACGAGGCCTGTGCGCTCGCCGGCGCGTGGAAGCTCGCCAAGCTGATCGCGATCTACGACCACAACGGCATCTCGATCGACGGCCGCGTCGAGCCCTGGTTCGTCGACGACACGGCCAAGCGATTCGAGGCCTACGGCTGGCACGTGATCCGCGATGTCGACGGCCACGACGTGGCTGCGGTCGATCGGGCGATCGCGCAGGCGAAGAAGAGCGCAACCAAGCCAACGCTCATCGTCGCCCGGACGACGATCGGCAAGGGTGCGCCCAACCGCAGCGGCACCGCCAAGGCGCATGGCGAGCCGCTCGGCCCCGACGAGGTCAGGGCCACGCGCGAGGCGCTCGGCTGGCCATATGACCCCTTCATCGTGCCCGAGTCGGCCTACGCGGCGTGGGATGCACGGCGCACCGGGCTGCAGGCCGAATCGGCGTGGGAGGCGCGCCTGGCCTCATACAAGGCCGCGCACCCCGAACTTGCGGCCGAACTGGTGCGGCGCCTGAAGGGCGAGTTGCCAAAGGGCTTTGCCCAAGCGGCCGTCGACGCGGCAGTGTCCGCGCACACCAAGGCCGAGGCCGTGGCGTCGCGCAAGGCAAGCCAGATCGCGCTCGACGTCTTCACGAAGACGCTGCCCGAGATGATCGGCGGATCGGCGGACCTTACCGGCTCGAACCTCACCAACACCTCGTCAACGCCACCGCTGCGCATCGGCGACGACGGCGCGCCCAACGGCGGGCGCCACATCAATTACGGCGTGCGCGAGTTCGGCATGGCTGCCGTGATGAACGGGCTGGCGCTGCACGGGGGCTTCATCCCGTACGGCGGCACCTTCCTGACGTTCTCCGACTACAGCCGCAACGCGATCCGCATGGCTGCCCTGATGCACCGGCGCGTGATCCATGTCTTCACGCACGATTCGATCGGGCTAGGAGAGGATGGGCCCACCCACCAGAGCGTCGAGCACGCGGCCAGCCTGCGACTGATCCCGGGGCTCGACGTCTGGCGCCCGGCCGACACCGCCGAGACGGTGGTGGCGTGGGCCGGCGCGATCGAACGACGCAGCCGCCCCACCGCGCTGCTGCTGTCGCGCCAGAGCCTGCCGTACCTGCCGAAGGCCGGGCTCGACGAGATCGCGCGCGGCGCCTATGTGCTGGCCGAGCCCGCGGAGGTGGGCCTGAAGAGGATGGCGCAGGCGGTGATCGTGGCCACCGGCAGCGAGGTGCAGATTGCCCTGCACGCGCAGGCCGCGCTGGCCAAGGACGGCATCGCGGTGCGTGTCGTCTCGATGCCGTGCACGACCGTGTTCGATCGCCAGGACGCCGCGTACAAGTCGAGCGTGCTGCCCGACAGGCTGCCGCGCGTCGCGGTGGAGGCCGGCGTCACCGACGGCTGGTGGAAGTACGGCTGCGCCGCAGTGGTGGGTATCGACACGTATGGCGAGAGCGCGCCCGCCGGCGCGCTGTTCAAACACTTCCACCTGACGGCGGACAACGTGGCCGCGGTCGTGCGCAAGGTGGTCGGCACTTGAGGCCGATCATTCCCCTGCGCGCCGAAGCCTGACAATGTCTCCCTGACCTGCTCACTCCACAAGAAGGTGCCCCCTCATGAAACGCTTCCTCATTCAAGCCGCCGCAGTTTCGGTTTTCGCTGCATCGGCACACGCTCAGTCCCTTTCCGGCATCAAGGTCGAACCTGCCGCGCCGAAGGTCGGCGAGACCGTGACGATCACGGGCATGTTCGACAGCGCGGGCAACCCCAATTGCAACTTGCGCGTCGATTTCGGGGACGGCAAGAACCAGAACTTCAAGATCAACCAGGAAAAGGATGTGCCGCTGGTGACGACGCACACGTACGCCAAGGCGGGCAGCTACAAGGTGTCCATCCTGCCGCGCACCGCGCTGCCGATGATCAAGTGCATGGGTGCGGACCAGACGGCCACCGTGAAGGTGGTGGCCGCGGCACCGGCCGCCGCCGTCGCGGCCGCCAAGCCGATGGCCGCCAGCCCGGCCTGCCCCGCGGGGTGGACGCTCGACGCCAAGAGTGTCAACAAGAAGATCGGTAGCTACTCCTGCACCGCCAAGCGCGGCACGCCGCTGCCAGCCACGCGCATCGAATGTGCAGCACCGCTCGGCTACTTCGAGAACCAGACCAAGGGCCGGCTCGGCTGCCAGCCCTGACCCCCGAGACCAACTTCCACTCACCGATCACACGGAGTCCTTCGACATGGCAATCAAGGTTGGCATCAACGGCTTCGGCCGCATCGGGCGCATGGTGTTCCGCGCCGCGGCCCAGAACTTCAAGGACGACGTCGAGATCGTCGGCATCAACGACCTGCTCGAGCCCGACTACCTGGCCTACATGCTCCAGTACGACAGCGTGCACGGTCGCTTCAAGGGCACGATCGCGGTCGACGGCCACACGCTGATCGTCAATGGCAAGCGCATCCGCCTGACCGCCGAGAAGGACCCGGCAGCGCTGAAGTGGGGTGACGTCGGCGCCGACGTGGTGGTCGAATCCACAGGCCTGTTCCTCACGCTCGACACGTGCAAGAAGCACCTCGACGCCGGAGCCAAGAAGGTGATCCAGAGCGCGCCGTCGAAGGACGACACGCCGATGTTCGTCTATGGCGTCAATCACTCGAAGTACGCGGGCGAGAAGATCATCAGCGGCGCGAGTTGCACCACCAACTGCCTGGCGCCCGTGGCCAAGGTGCTCAACGACAGCTTCGGCATCAAGCGCGGCCTGATGACCACCGTGCATGCGGCCACCGCGACGCAGAAGACCGTCGACGGCCCGAGCAACAAGGACTGGCGCGGCGGCCGCGGCATCCTCGAGAACATCATCCCGAGCTCCACCGGTGGCCAAGGCGGTG
>JAOUIM010000267.1 GCA_029884035.1 Aquincola sp.
CATCTCGACATCGCCCGGCGCGTTGACGCCGCTGCGGCCATCGGCGTAATGGCCCATGTGGGTGGCGGCGATCACCATGTCGGCCTTGCCGCGCAGGTCGGGGACCAGCTTCGCGGCCTCGTCAGCCGGCTTGCGGAAATCGATGCCGGCCACGTTCTCGGGCAGCACCATCTTCTTGGTGTCCTCGGTCGTCAGGCCGACCACTGCGATCCGGTAGCCGCCGCGCTCGAAGATGCGGTAGGGCTCGAACAAGCGCTGGGTGCCGCGGTAGATATTGGCCGCCAGCAGCGGGAACTTGGCCCACTGCCGCTGCTTTTCGAGCACCGCGAGCGGCTTGTCGAACTCGTGGTTGCCCACTGCGATGGCGTCGTAGCCGAGCAGGTTCATGCCTTTGAAGTCGGGCTCGGCGTCCTGCAGGTCGCTTTCCGGCACGCCGGTGTTGACGTCGCCCCCGTCGAGCAGCAGTACATGGCCGCCGGCCGCGGCCACCTCGGTGCGGATACGGTCGATCAGCGTCTTGCGTGCCGCCAGACCGTACTCGCCGTCGGCGTTCGGCCAGAAGCGGCCGTGGTGGTCGTTCGTGTGAAGGACCGTCAGCTTCAGCGGGGCGCGCTCGGCGGGCGTCAGCGCGCAGCCTGCCAGCAGCGCGGCAGCGGCCAGCGGGGTCCAGAGTCGGCGGGTCATCGTCATGGGTTTCCTCCTTGAACGGCGTCGAGTTCGGGCATCAGGGCTTCGAGAAGGCGCGTGGCGTCTGCGGCCGCGTGTGCGGCCACGGCTAGCGTCTGCGCGTGAGACAGCGCGAGCGTATCCATTCCTGCGGCCAAGTTGGTGATCATCGACAAACCGAGTACCGCAAGGCCGGCATGCCGAGCCAGGATCACCTCGGGCACGGTGCTCATGCCGACCGCCTGAGCGCCGAGCTGCCGGAGCATGCGAATCTCGGCCGGCGTCTCGAACTGTGGGCCGAGCATCCAGGCGTAAACGCCTTCGTGAAGTGAGAGGCCGATGTGCCGTGCCACGCCTTGCGCGGTGGCGCGCAGATCCGGTGCATACGCATCGCGCATGTCGACGAAGCGCTCGCTGTTCTGGCTGAGGGCATCGCCCGCCAATGGGCTGCGCTGCACCATGTTCAGATGGTCGGTGATCAGCATCAATGCACCGGGCGGCATTGTGGTGTCGAGGCTGCCCGCCGCATTGGTCACCACGAGCGTTCGCACGCCGCAGCGCGCGAGCGTTCGAACCGCGCCGGCCATCGCATTGGTGCGGCCATGCTCGTAGACATGCTCGCGGCCGATCATCAGTGCGACCTCGCAACCCCCCAGGCGCCCGACCCGCAGCGTGCCGCCATGCCCGGCCACGCCGACCGCAGGAAAGCCAGGCAGGTCGGCGTACGCGATCTCGATCGCGTCGGTCACGTGATCGGCAGCGCCATTCCAGCCCGAGCCGAGGACGATGCCGATCCGCGGTGCGCGCCCCGGCACGCGCTGTGCGATGACGCGCTGCGCATGGTCGATGCCGTTGTCGCTCATGCCAGATGCTCCGGCCCGAAGCTCGAAGGCAACAATTCTCCGAGCGTAAACCTTGCGCGCACCGCGTTTAGATCGGCGACGACGACCGTCGCATCCTCGGTGGCAAACTCGCGCAGCTTCTGGCGACAGCCACCGCAGGGCGTGACCAGGCGCGGCCCCTCGCCCACCACCACGGCGGCCATCACGCGCGAGCCGCCGGCGGCCACCAGCGCGGCGACTGCCCCAGCCTCGGCGCAGGTGCCCTGCGGGTAGGCCGCGTTCTCGACATTACAGCCGGCGTGAATGCGGCCCTGCTCGTCGAGCAGCGCGGCGCCGACCTTGAAGCGCGAATATGGCGCATGGGCATGTTCCCGCACTGCCCGTGCGGCGGCGAGCAGTTCGCTCTCGTGTTCGATCGCGGTTCGCATCAGCGCTCCTTGACGTAGGGTGTGCCCAACGCCTTGGGTGCATACGCACGCCCGATGAAACCGGCGAGCAGCACGACGGTGAGCACATAGGGCAGTGCCTGCATCGCCTGCACCGGCACTGCGCCGCCGCCCAGCCACGCGGGAAGGGCTGCGCCTTGCAGACGGATCGCCAGCGCATCGAGGAAGCCGAACAGCAGGCAGGCCAGCAGGGCGCCGATCGGATGCCACTTGCCGAAGATCATTGCCGCCAGTGCCATGTAGCCCCGGCCCGCTGTCATGTTGGGGATGAACTGCGGGTTCAGCGCCAGCACGAGATAGCAGCCGGCCAAGGCGGCGAGCACGCCATTGCCTGCGAGAGCGAGGTAGCGCATGCCGAGCACGGACACGCCCGCTGCATCGACCATCGCCGGATTCTCGCCGGTGGCGCGCCAGCGCAAGCCCAGCCGCGTGCGGTAGAACATCCACCACACGCTGGCCACCAGTGCCAGCGCAACATAGACCAGGGCCGTGTGCCCGAGCAGCCCGCCGCCGATGACCGGCCCGACCAGCGGAATCCCCGCCAGCGCCGCGCCCAGGCCCTCGAACCACGCGTCGAGCCGCACCGCATCGGGAATCGGTGGCGTCTGCCCCCCCTGCTTGAACCACGCGATGCCCAGCACCACCGTGAGGCCTGCGGCCGTCATCGTGATCGCCATGCCCATCACGACCTGATCGCCGCGATGGCTGACGCAGGCGAAGCCGTGCAACATCGACAGCGCGATGCCCAGCACGATCGCCGCGCCCACCGCGAGCACCAGCGAGCCGCTCACCACCGCCACGCTCGCAGCGCAGAACGCGGTGGCGAGCATCTTGCCTTCCAGCCCGAGGTCGATCACGCCGGCGCGTTCCGACAAGGTGCCTGCGAGCGCACACAACATGAGCGGCGTAGCCACGCGCAGTGTCGACGCGACGATGGTCCCCAGCGTCAGCGCGAATTCATCCATGCGCAGCCTCCGCCGCTGGTGTGCGACTGGTGGGACTGACAGCCCACCAGACGCGTGCGAGCCAGGGCGCGGCCACCTGTGCCATCGCGCCGGCAAACAGGACGATCAGGCCCTGCAGCGTGAACACCATGTCGCGCGAGAAGCCCTGGATCTCGAACGCGAGCTCGGCTCCGCCCTGGTAGAGCGCGCCCAACAGCAGCGAGGCCAGCGCGATGCCCAGCGGATGATTGCGCCCGATCAGCGACACCGCGATCCCCGTGAATCCGGCGCCGGCGACGAAATCGGCGATCAACCGGTTGTGGACGCCCGCGACCTCGTTGATCCCAACGAGCGCGGCCAGCGCGCCCGAGATCGCCATCGCGACCACGATCTGCACGCGCGGTCGGATGCCGGCGTAGCGCGCCGCATCGGGCGAGTGGCCGACCGCACGCAGGGCGTAACCCGGTTGCGAGCGCCAGAGCAGCAGCCATGTCGCCACCAGCGCCACCAGGGCGAGCAGCACGCTTGCATTGAGCGGCGTGCGCGGCCACTCGATGCCCAGCGCACCCAGCACTGCATGCATGCCGGGAATCTGGGCCGCCGGCCCGAACGCGCGCGTCTCGGGCGACATGTTGCCCGGCTCCTTGAGCACGTTGACCAGCAGGTAGATCAGCAATGCCGAGGCGATGAAATTGAACATGATCGTCGTGATGACGATGTGGCTGCCGCGCCAGGCCTGCAGCACCGCCGGCACCGCGGCCCACACGACGCCGAACGCCATCGCGGTCAGCACCATCGCCGGCAGCAGCAGCCCGGACGGCCACTGTGCGCCGAACGCAAGCGCCACCAGTGCGGCCCCGAGCCCGCCCATCATCGCCTGCCCCTCGCCGCCGATGTTGAACAGGCCGGCGTGGTAAGCGACCGCGACCGCAAGGCCCGTGAACACGAACGTGGTGCTGTAGTACAGCGTGTAGCTGATCCCCGTGGCACTGCCGAACGAGCCCTTGACCAGGAGCACCAGCACCTGCAGCGGGCTCTGCCCGATCGCCAGCAGAACCAGCGCCGAGACGCCGAAGGCCAGCGCCAGGTTGAACAGGGGCAGGACGAAAAGGTCGATCCAGCGCGGGATCTCGACCTGATGCTGGCTCACCGGGCCCCCAGCGCGCCGGTTGCCGCCCCCGCGCGGGGGGGCGCGGGGGGGCTTGAGGCCCGTGCGGCGATCATGCAGCGGCCCTTTCTGCGCCGCCCATCAGCCGTCCGAGCGCGGCTTCGCTGCACTCCTCGATCGGCAGCTCTCCGACGACCTGGCCCGCGTTCATGACGAGCACGCGGTCGGACAAGGCGAGGATTTCGTCCAGTTCCGAGGACACCATGAGCACCGTACTGCCTGAATTGCGCATGGCGCGCAGCCGCTCGTGAATGAACTCGATCGCGCCGATGTCGACGCCGCGCGTCGGTTGCCCTACCAGCAGGATGCGAGGCTCGAGCGCGGCCTCACGCGCGAGCACGAGCTTCTGCTGGTTGCCCCCGGAGAACTTGGCGCACTTGAGGTCGGCCTGGCGCGGACGCACGTCGAAGCGTTCCATCATCGTGTCGCAGTCGCTGCGCATCGTGGTCCGCTGGAGCAGGCCCGCCCGGTTGTAGCGCGGCTGCTGCTGATAACCGAGCACGGCCGACTCCCAGGCCGCGAACGGCATCACGAGCCCGCGCTTCTGGCGATCTTCCGGCACATGCGCGATGTGCAGCTTGCGGGCCATGGCCGGCGTCAGCCAGTGCGGCGGCGCGAAGCGGTGGTCGCCGATGAGGAGGCTGCCTTGCTGGGGGACCAGCAAGCCGGCCAAGGCATCGAGCAGTTCGCTCTGGCCGTTGCCCGATACGCCCGCGACGCCGACGATCTCTCCGGCACGCAACGCCACCGACACGCCGGCCAGGCGCTGCACGCCCAGCGGGTCGCGCCAGGTCAATCCCTCGGCGCGCATCAGTTCCCCGCCGACCGCACGCTGGCCCGCCTCGATGCGACCCAGGCGAACCTGGCGGCCGACCATTGCCTCGGCCAGTGCGTCGATCGAGGTCGCTGCGATCGGGGTGTCCAGCACCACCGCGCCGGCGCGCATCACCGTCACTGCATCGCACAGCGCCATGATCTCCTTGAGCTTGTGGGTGATGAGAAGGACCGTCGTGCCATGCGCGCGCAGGCCACGAAGGGTGTCGAAGAGCTGCTCCGTCTCCTGCGGGGTGAGCACCGCGGTGGGCTCGTCCAGGATCAGGATGCGCGCGCCGCGATACAGGGCCTTGAGGATCTCCAGGCGCTGCCGCTGGCCGACCGGCAGGTCCTCGACCCTGGCGTCGAGGTCGACCATCAGGCCGGTATCGCGCATCAGCGACTCGAGCTTGGCGCGCACCGTGCGGCGTGCCGTGTTCAACAGCCAGGCCGGTTCCGCACCGAGCATGATGTTGTCGAGCGCCGACAGCGTCTCGACCAGCATGAAATGCTGATGGACCATGCCGATGCCACGCGCGATGGCGTCGTGCGAGTTGGTGATGCGCGCAGGCCGGCCGTCGATCTCGACTTCGCCGCTGTCGGCCTGATAGAAGCCGTACAGGATCGACATCAGCGTGCTCTTGCCGGCGCCGTTCTCGCCGACGATTCCGTGCACCGTGCCGGCGGCCACCGTCAGGTCGACGGCACGG
>JAOUIM010000268.1 GCA_029884035.1 Aquincola sp.
CGCGGGCATCCACGCGTACTCTGCCGCGCACGCCGACCTGGCCGCGCAGTTCGACACCGATCGCATCTTCTTCGACATCCGGCTCGAGCCCTACTTGATCGCCACGGCGTCGAAGCACCCGGATCTCGCGCCCATGCTGCACGCGCTCGTGGCGCAAACGCAGGCGCACAAGCATGTGCTGGTGCACGGCGACGTGAGCCCGAAGAACATCCTCGTCGGCCCGCGCGGGCCGATCTTGCTCGACGCCGAATGCGCCTGGTGGGGCGACCCGGCATTCGATCTTGCGTTCTGCCTCAACCACTTGCTGCTCAAGTGCCTGTGGACGCTGCCGGCCCGTGCTGGCTTCCTGGCGTGCTTCGATGCGTTGGCCGACGCCTATCTCGAGCGGGTCGATTGGGAGCCGCGCGCAGCCGTCGAGCGGCGCACCGCGGCATTGCTGCCGGGGCTGTTCCTCGCGAGGGTCGACGGCAAGTCGCCGGTGGAATACCTGGCGTCTGAACTGCAGCGCGACACCGTGCGCCGCGCCGCCCGTGCCCTGCTGCTGCATCCGGTGTCGCGGCTTGCCGAGGTGAGCGCGGCCTGGCAAAGGGAACTGGACCGATGAATGCTGCCTGCGCCATCCGCGCCGTCCAGGCGCGCCGTGTCTGGGACAGCCGCGGCCGCCCGACCGTGGAGGCTGAAGTGCATCTGCGCAATGGCGCAATCGGCCGCGCAATCGTGCCGGCCGGCGCCAGCAAGGGCACGCGCGAAGCACTCGAACTGCGTGACGGCGGCGAGCGCTTCGGCGGGCTCGACGTGCAGCATGCCGTGGCCCATGTCAATGGCGAGATCGCGCGCGCGGTGATCGGCATGGCGGCCGACGACCAGGCCGCGCTCGACGAGCGCTTGATCCATCTGGACGGCACGCCGAACAAGTCGCGCCTGGGTGCGAACGCCACGTTGGCCGTGTCGATGGCGGCTGCCCATGCCGCTGCAGCCGCGCACGGCGTGCCGCTGTACCGGTACCTGGGCGGCGAAGACGCCACGCTGCTGCCGATGCCGCAGATCCAGATCTTCGGCGGCGGCGCGCATGCCGGCAGGCGCGTGGACATCCAGGACTTCATGGTCGTGTGCCCGGGTGCGACCAGCTTCGCGCAGGCGCTCGAGTGGACCGCGGAGGTCTACCGCCATGCCGGCGCGCTGATGCGCTCGCGTGGCGCAGGCTTCGGCGTGGCCGACGAGGGTGGCTGGTGGCCCGCGTTCGACAGCAATGAAGCTGCGCTCGAAACCTTGGTGCGGGCGATCGAGCGCACGGGCTTTGTGCCCGGCCAGCAGGTGGCCATCGCGCTGGACATCGCCGCCAGCGACTTCGGCCGCGGCGGCCGCTACACACTCGGGCTGGAGCGGCGCGAGCTCGACAGCGAGGGCCTGATCGAGCTGCTGCTGCGCTGGTGCGAGCGATTTCCCATCGCCAGCATCGAGGACCCCGTTGCCGAGGACGACCCGGACGCCTTCGTGCGGTTCACGCGCGCCGTGGGTCACACGGTGCAGGTCGTCGGTGACGATTTCCTCGTCTCCGACGCGGCCCTGCTGCGCCAGGCCGCTGCCGCGGGCGCCGCCAACGCCGTGCTGCTCAAGCCCAACCAGCGCGGCACGCTGACCGAGACACTGCAGTGCTGGGACGCGGCGCGCGAGTGCGGCTATGCGGGCATCGTCTCCGCGCGATCCGGCGAGACCGAGGACACGACGATCGTCGACCTGGCGATCGGCTGGCGGGTCGGCCAGTTGAAGGTGGGCTCTTTTGCGCGCAGCGAGCGCATGGCCAAGTGGAACCAGGCGCTACGCATCGAGGAACGCCTCGGCGCGCAGGCGCAGTTTGCGGGAGCAGCCGTGTTCGGCGGCTCCCGCGCCGCGTCAGCGTGACGCCGTCGGGTACCGGGGCGATCAGGGGGTCATCGTCGTTCCGGGTGGAACGACGTGCTGCGGGGCGGTCAGATCTTCAGGATCTTCATCGCCTCGCCGAGCAGCTTGACCGATTCGTCGTGCTTGCCGGCCTTGTGGGCAGCCTCACCGTCGGCGCGCAGTTGCTTGACCTTGGCCATGTCGGCGTCGGACAGCTTCACGCCGCTGGCCAGCTTGGCGTCGATGGCCTTCATGTCGGCCGGGCAGTGAAAGGCGAAGGCCGTGCTTGCCGTGAATGCGAGCAGCAGCGCGAACAGTGACTTCATCGGGACACTCCTGGTGGTGGTTCGAGACCGGTATACGCGCGAGCGCGGCCTATGTTTCCCGGCCGCCGCGAACAAGAACAGCGGGTTTACCAACGGTTGCCGGTCGGTGTCCTGCCGAAACGGGGACCGCTCGCCCGCACCGGCGAGCTTCAGCTCCGGTGAGAGGCCCCGCGCGTGAGGCGGCTCTGACGAGCCGCCTCGGCGGGTCGCATCTGGGCGACGCCTCAGGCGCGCGGCTCGCCGCGCCGGTTGACGGTCACGAAGGCGCCGGGCGGCGTGGACATCTGCATCCGATAGTCCTGGCCCCGGAAGTGGTACGACACGTCCCAGTAGTCCGGATGCGCAGCGTCCGGCGTGCTGGTGTACCGCTGGACGTCCTGCGTCACGACCCGCTGGCCGCCACCGTTGTCGCGACCGGCATTGGCGCCGATCGCCTTGGTGTGGTGCTCGCTGCCGTCGCCAAAGACCACCTTCAGGTGGTATTTCCGTCCTGTGGCGACGCTGTCGACGATGCGTCGAACGAGCGCCCGAGCCGGGAAGAAGTCGACCGTGTGGTCAACACTTGCGTCCAGGGTCGTCATCGACGTGCGCTCTTGCGGAGGCCCTCGCCGCCGAAGTTTCTACCGAGTCCGACGCGCTCCGGTCTTGACCGAAGTCACCCATGGCCTGCGCGCCGCAGTGTGCGTCGGCGCACAGACGCGGGTGTTCATGGCCAAATGATCAGGCACAGACAGGACTCACGATGGCACGCACCCACCACGACGAATGGCACCGCAGCGACCGCATCGGCTGGTTGCGCGCGGCCGTGCTCGGCGCCAACGACGGCATCGTCTCCACTGCCAGCCTCGTGGTCGGCGTGGCAGCGGCCAGCGCCGCGCCCGCCAGCATCCTGCTGACGGGCGTCGCCGGGCTGGTGGCTGGCGCCATGTCGATGGCCGCCGGCGAATACGTCTCGGTGCATTCGCAGGCCGACACCGAAAGGGCCGATCTCTCGCGCGAGCGCGGCGAGCTGGCCAAGGATCCCGCTGCCGAACAGCGTGAGCTGGCCGCGATCTACGTCGGCCGCGGCCTGGAGCCCGACCTCGCACAGCAGGTGGCCGGACAGTTGATGGCGCACGACGCGATCGGCGCGCATGCGCGCGACGAGCTCGGCATCTCGACGACGCTCAGCGCGCGGCCGGTTCAGGCGGCGTTGGCTTCTGCCGCGAGCTTCGCCGTCGGTGCGGCGCTGCCGCTGGTCGTGGTCTGGCTGGCCGCCGGACACAACCTGATCGTCTGGGTCTCGGCGATGTCGCTGTTCTTCCTGGCCCTGCTGGGCGTGGTGGCCGCACGCGCCGGCGGCGCGAACGTGCTGGCCAGTTCTGCGCGCGTCACCTTCTGGGGTGCGCTGGCAATGGCCATCACGGCCGGCGTTGGGTCGCTGTTCGGCGCCGTCGTGTGAGCCTGGAGACGCCGTCCACGCGCAGGAGCCATCGCGCAGCGATGGCAGGTGTGCGACCCTGCTTCTTGCCGAGAGACTTGCAGCGACATCCGGCTACGCGGTGCGCGAAGCCGCTCCGGCGGTGGACTTCACCTGGGCGTGCGCCAATGCCGCGGCGGCGCACCTCAAATGGCGCCAGGCGGCGGGCCATGGCCAGACACACGCCCGCCGGCGCGATACTCCATGGGGGCAAAGGCTCCGCACTCAGAAGGCACGCGCGATGGAGTTCAAGGACTACTACAAGGCGCTCGGTGTCGAGCGCACGGCCAGCGACGAGGAGATCAAGAAGGCCTTTCGCCGCCTTGCGCGCAAACACCACCCGGACCTCAGCAAAGCGGCCGACGCGCCAGCGCGGATGCAGGAGCTCAACGAAGCCTACGAAGTGCTGCGCGACAAGGAGAAGCGCGCCGCCTACGACCGTGTGGGTCAGGGTGCGCAGGCGGGCCAGTCGTTCCAGCCGCCGCCCGGCTGGGATAGCGGCTTCGAATTCAGCGGCGGACCCGGGGAGTTCGGCGACGAAGCCGACCACAGTGCCTTCTTCGAGGCCCTGTTCGGGGCCGCGCGGCGCGGTGCGGCGCGTGGGCGGCCGGGCCGAGGATTCGACCCGGGGCAGGCCCGCCGCGGGCAGGACCACCACGCCAAGATCGTGATACCGCTGGAAGACAGTTTCCACGGCGCGACGCGCCAGCTCACGTTGCACAGCCCCGAGATGGACGCCTCGGGCAACGTGACGCTGCACGAGCGCACCCTGCAGGTCAGCATCCCGAAGGGCATTCGTGCCGGCCAGCAGCTCCGACTGGCAGGCCAGGGATCGGCGGGCTTCGGCGACGGGCCGCGCGGCGACCTGTACCTCGAGGTCGAGTTCGAGCCGCATGCACGCTGGCGGGTCGATGGACGCGACCTGTACTGCACACTGCGGGTCGCACCCTGGGAAGCGGCACTCGGAGCTGCCGTGAACGTGGATCTCCCCGATGGCACCGTCGAGATGACCGTGCCCGCCGGATCGCAGACCGGCCGAAAGCTGCGCTTGCGCGGGCGTGGCATTCCTGGCAGTCCGCCCGGCGATCTCTATGTGCTGCTGGAGGTGGTTCTGCCCCCAGCCAGGGACGACAAGGCGCGCGCTGCGTACCGCAAGATGGCAGAAGACCTGGCCTTCGACCCGCGCGCCAACCTGGGAGCCGACGCATGAACAGCTCGACAATCTCCATCGGCGTATGCGTGGCCGGCGAACACGCGCTCGAACTCGAGGAATTCGCTGCTGCCTGCGGCATTGAGGTCAGCTTTGTGCGCGTGCTGGTCGAAGAGGGACTGTTGGCGCCGGCCGTCGAGCGGCCCGCATGGCGCTTCGGCGGCGAAGAACTCGCGCGTGTGCGGCGCATCTGCCGCCTGCAGCGCGACTTCGAGGCCAATCTGCAAAGTGTGGCCGTGATGCTGGATCTGATCGACGAGATCGAGCGCCTTCGTGCGCAGCTGCACCGCACGGGCATCGCTGCTTCCTGAGCGCGCACATCCGGCGGCTCGCGGCTCGCCATCGACATTCGGCGGTCGTCTGAGCTGTGCGCGCGCCGGCCACTGAGCTGGTCTGCGTGCTGCGCTACAAGCGCCACCATGTCACCGCCGACGGGCAGGCGCACGCCGACGAGCTGAAAAGCTGGCTCGCCGACTGAAGCCCCATACCAACTCAGCCCGTGGGTGGTGGGGCTCGTCACCACCCGTCGGGACGAAACGCTGGATCAGGCCAACGTCCCATTTCAATGGAGATTCACCATGAACGCTCGCACCACTCTTGCCCTGGCGGCTGCCGCCATCATCGGCATCACCGCCGCCGGTTGCGCCGTCACGCGCGGCCAGGAAACCGTGGGCTCCTATGTCGATGACGCGT
>JAOUIM010000269.1 GCA_029884035.1 Aquincola sp.
CAAGACGGCCTTCCTGACCGCGGCCGCGCACGGCATCGGCCGCGCCACCGCACTCGCCTTCGCGCGCGAAGGCGCCCGCGTGATCGCCACCGATGTCGACCAGGCCGGACTGGATGCACTGGCGCGCGAGTGCGGCGCCAGCGTGCGCGTCCTCGACGTGACCGATGCCGCGGCGATCGCGGCCACCGCCCGCGAAGTCGGTGACATCCAGGTGCTGTTCAACGCCGCCGGTGTCGTGCATGCCGGCACCGTGCTCGATTACAGCGAGGCCGACTGGGAGCTCGCGTTCGACCTCAACGCGCGCTCGATGGCGCGCACGATCCGCGCCTTCCTGCCCGGCATGCTGGCGCAGGGCGGCGGCTCGATCGTCAACATCGCGTCGGTGGCCGGCAGCGTCAAGGGCGTGCCCAACCGCTTCGTCTATGCCGCGAGCAAGGCGGCGGTCATCGGCCTGACCAAGGCGGTGGCGGCCGACTTCGTGACCCAGCGCGTGCGCTGCAACGCGATCTGCCCCGGCACGGTCGACTCGCCGTCGCTCGAGCAACGCATCGCGGCGCAGGCCCGGTCGAGCGGCAAATCGGAGGCCGAGGTCAAGGCGATGTTCGTCGCACGCCAGCCGATGGGCCGGCTCGGCACCGCTGACGAGATCGCTGCACTGGCGGTCTACCTGGCCAGCGACGAAGCCGCGTTCACCACCGGCAGCGTGATGATCGCCGACGGCGGCATGTCCAACTGAACGATGTCCTCTGCAAGCCCCATGAACACCGATCCAGTGATCCGCATCCACCCCGCCGACAACGTCGTCATCGCCCGCCGTCAATTGCTCGGCGGCACGACGGTCGCCGCCGAGGGCCTCACCGTCGCCGGCCTGGTGCCGCCCGGCCACAAGGTCGCGACCCGCGCGATTGCAGTGGGCGAGCCGGTGCGCCGCTACAACCAGGTGATCGGTCATGCCACGCAGGCGATCGCGCCCGGCCAGCACGTGCACACCCACAACCTGGCCTTCGCCGAGTTCGCGCGCGCGCACGAGCCCGGCGCTGGCGCACAGCCCACGGCCTACGTCGCCGAACCCGCCACCTTCGACGGCATCGTGCGCGGCGACGGCCGCGTCGCCACGCGCAACTACATCGGCGTGCTGACCAGCGTGAACTGCTCGGCGACGGCCGCGCGCGCGATCGCCGACCAGTTTCGCCGCGACATCCACCCCGAGGCGCTGGCCGCCTTTGCGAACGTCGATGGCGTCGTCGCGCTGACGCACGGCATGGGCTGCGCCACCGACAGCGAGGGCGAAGAGCTGCGCGTGCTGCGGCGCACGCTCGGCGGCTATGCCAGGCACCCGAACTTCGCCGCGGTGCTGGTGGTCGGCCTCGGCTGCGAGACCAACCAGATCCAGGGCCTGGTCGCGCAGGAAGGCTTGCAGGAAGGCGCCCGCCTGGTCACCTTCAACATCCAGGACACCGGCGGCACCGCCAAGACCGTCGCCCGCGGTGTCGAACTGATCCGGCAGTTGCTGCCCGAGGCCAACCGCGTCAAGCGCCAGCCGATGGCGGCACGCCACCTCACCGTCGGCCTGCAGTGCGGCGGCAGCGATGGGTACTCGGGCATCACCGCGAATCCGGCGCTCGGCGCCGCCGTCGATCGCCTGGTGCGCCACGGCGGCACCGCGATCCTCAGCGAGACGCCCGAGATCTACGGCGGCGAGCACCTGCTGACGCGCCGCGCGGTCAGCCAACAGGTGGCCGACAAGCTGCTCGCCCGCATCGCCTGGTGGGAGCAGTACACGGCACGCAACCGCATGTCGATGGACAACAACCCCTCGGCCGGCAACAAGGCGGGTGGCCTGACGACGATCCTCGAAAAGTCGCTCGGTGCGATCGCCAAGAGCGGCACCACCAATCTGGTCGACGTGGTCGAGTTCGCCGAGCCCGTCACCGCCCGCGGCTTCGTCTACATGGACACCCCGGGCTACGACCCGGTATCGGCCACCGGCCAGGTCGCCGGCGGCGCCAACCTGATCTGCTTCACCACCGGCCGCGGCTCGGCCTACGGCTGTGCGCCGAGCCCGTCGCTGAAGTTCTCGACCAACAGCGCCTTGTGGCGCAAGCAGGAAGACGACATCGACCTCGACTGCGGCGGCATCGTCGAAGGCTCCGACACGGTCGAGGCCTGCGGCGAACGCATCTTCAGGTTGATCCTCGACACCGCCTCAGGGCGCAAGACCAAGAGCGAACTGCACGGCTACGGGCAGAACGAGTTCGTCCCCTGGCAGCTCGGGGCGGTCATGTGAGCCCCCAAGCTCGCTATCGCTCGCTACCCCCCGAGGGGGCCGCTCGCCGACGGACCGGCGAAGCCGGATCCGTGGCGGGAAGCTGGGCTTTCTTAGGCGCGCAGCATGCGGTTGAACAGCGCCACCGTCTTGCTCCACGCCTCGCGCGCAGCCTTCTCGTCGTAGCGCGGCGTGGTGTCGTTATTGAAGCCATGCTGCGTGCCCGGGAAGACCTGCGCCGCATGACGCGTGCCGGCGGACTTGAGCGCCGCTTCGTAGGGCGGCCACGTCGCGTTGATGCGCTCGTCGTTCTCGGCGTACACGATGAACAGCTCGGCCTTGATTTTCGGCACGTCGGCGATCGGCGCCGCGACGCCGTAGAAGGGTGCGGCGGCCGCGAGTTCCGGCGTGCGCGTGGCCAGGAAGTTCACGATGCCGCCGCCGTAGCAAAAGCCCGTCGCGCCGAGCCTGCCGTTGCCGCCGGCCACTTTGTGCGTGTAGGCCGCCGCGGCGAGCCAGTCCTCGCGCGCCTTGGCCTGGTCGATCCTGGCGAACGCCTCGCGCGCCTTGTCCTCGTCGCCGGGATAGCCGCCCTGCGACGTCAGCAGGTCGGGCGCGACGGCGATGAAGTTGTCGACCGCCAGGCGCCGCGCGATGTCTTCGATGTGCGGGTTCAGGCCGCGGTTCTCGTGGATCACCAGCACCGGCGGCAGCGCGCCCGAGGCGTTGACCGGTCGCGCCACCAGCGCATTGATCTTGCCGTGGCCCGCGGGGCTCGCGATCTCGACGCGCTCGGTCCTGATGCGTGCGTCGCTCGGCGCGACCTTCTGGCCGTAGGCGAAATCGGGGCTCAACGCGGCCAGCAGGCCGGCCGCGGTGGTGCCGCTCATCGCCGCGTAGCGCGCCGACTTGTCGAGGAAGCCACGCCTGTCCAGCAGGCCGTGTACGTACTGGTCGAACAGCCGCAACACCTCGGGGTGGAAGTCGGCAACGGTCAGGTGGTTCGGGCGCGGGTGATTCATCGCAACGGGCTCCTGGGGTCGAGGTGAAAACGAAGCGCGCTTTGTAAGACGAGACGAATACCCCTGCCATCAAGACAACGATGAAGATCACTGCCGCCAAGGTCATCGTCTGCTGCCCCGGCCGCAACTTCGTGACGCTGAAGATCGAGACCGACGCCGGCCTGACCGGCCTGGGCGACGCCTCGCTCAACGGCCGCGAGCTGGCGGTGGCGAGCTACCTCACCGACCACGTCATCCCGTGCCTGATCGGCCGCGACGCGCACCGCATCGAAGACCTCTGGCAGTACCTGTACCGCGGCGCCTACTGGCGGCGCGGGCCGGTGACGATGAGCGCGATCGCCGCGGTCGACACCGCGCTGTGGGACCTGAAGGCCAAGGCCGCGGGCATGCCGCTGTACCAACTGCTGGGCGGCGCGAGCCGCGGGCGCGTGCTGGTCTACGGCCACGCCAACGGGCGCGACATCGAGTCGACGGTCGACGAGGTGCTGCGCTACAAGTCGATGGGCTACGTGGCGATCCGTGCGCAAAGCGGCGTGCCGGGCCTGAACAAGGTCTACGGCGTCGGCCGCGGGCAGATGCAGTACGAGCCGGCCGAGACCGGCCTGCCGCCCGAGCACGACTGGGACACCGCCAAGTACCTGCGCCACGCGCCGCTGCTGTTCGACGCGGTGCGGCGTGCGGTGGGTGACGAGGTGCATCTGCTGCACGACGTGCACCACCGCCTGACACCGATCGAGGCCGCGCGCCTGGGCAAGGACCTCGAGCCGCACCGGCTGTTCTGGATGGAGGACGCCACGCCGGCCGAAAACCAGGAGGCGTTCCGCCTGATCCGCCAGCACACCACCACGCCGCTGGCGGTGGGCGAGGTCTTCAACACGGTCTGGGACTGCAAGGGCCTGATCGAGAACCAGCTCATCGACTTCATCCGCACGACCGTCGTGCACGCCGGCGGCATCACGCACCTGCGCCGCATCGCCGACCTGGCGTCGCTGTACCAGGTGCGCACGGGCAGTCATGGCGCGACCGACCTGTCGCCGGTGTGCATGGGCGCGGCGCTGCACTTCGACCTGTGGGTGCCCAACTTCGGTATCCAGGAGTACATGCGCCACAGCGACGAAACCGACGCCGTCTTCCCTCACGCCTACTCGTTCAAGGACGGCTTCATGCACCCGGGTGAAGCGCCCGGCCACGGCGTGACGATCGACGAGGCGCTGGCCGCGAAGTACCCGTACCAGCGCGCCTACCTGCCGGTCAACCGGCTGCAGCAGGACGGGACGCTGTGGCACTGGTGACGATGCCCACGCGGCTGGGCCCGGCCTGGCTCGGCGACCTGCCGCGCGCAGTGCGGCGGCCGGCGTTCGCACGCGAGCGGCTGCAGCACGGCATCGTGCACCTGGGCCTGGGGGCGTTCGCGCGGGCGCACCTGCTCGCGTGCAACGACGATGCGCTCGAGGCCGGCGCCGCGCCCCACTGGGGCGTGGTCGGCGTGTCGCTGCGACATGCCGCGGTGCGCGATGCGCTCGCGCCGCAGCAGCAGCTGTACACGCTGGCCCTGCGCGACGCGAAGGCGGTCGCATTGCGCGTCGTCGGGTCGCTGCGCGCCGTGACGGTCGCGCCGGAAGATCCCCGCGCCGTGCTCGAGCAGATCGCACATGCCCACACGCGTATCGTGAGCCTGACCGTCACCGAGAAGGGCTACTGCCACGACCCGGCCACGCGACGGCTGCGCCTGGACCACCCGGACATTGCGCACGACCTTGCGAACCCCGACGCGCCCACGAGCGCGATCGGATTCATCGTGCATGGCCTGGCCTGGCGGCGCGCCCGCGGGCTCGGCCCGCTGACATTGCTGTCGCTGGACAATCTGCCCGCCAACGGCGACACGGTGCGCGGCCTCGTGATCGGCTTTGCCGAGCGGGTGAGCAGCGGCCTGGCGCGCTGGATCGAGCGCGAATGCACGTTTCCCAACAGCATGGTCGACCGCATCGTGCCGCGCACGACCGACGCTGACCGCGCCGGGCTCTCGCGCTCGCTGGGCTGCGAGGACGCCGCCGCGGTCGTCGCCGAGCCCTACTTCGCGTGGGCGATCGAAGACCGGTTCGCCAACGGACGGCCCGACTGGACTGCCGGCGGCGCGCGCTTCGTCGAGCACGCCCGGCCCTGGGAGCAGCTGAAGCTGCGCATGCTCAATGGCGCGCATTCGACCATCGCCTACGCGAGCGTGCTCGCCGGCTGGCCCACGGTGGACGTGGCGATCGTGCGGCCCGCATTGCGTGG
>JAOUIM010000270.1 GCA_029884035.1 Aquincola sp.
GATCTCCGGTGGCGCCGACACCGCCGACGCCAAGCTGGCGATCATGGAAGAGTGCGGCTTCACGGTGACGCGCAATCCGAGCGAGATGGGGCGGCTGCTCAAGTCACTGCTCTGAGCGCCCGGCGCACCGGCACGCCGGCGGCCGTGTAGCATCCGCCACCATCGCCGCAGGGCGCCGCGAGGACGCTGCACCCCGGGAGGAGACACATGGAGCATGTCTCGGACGTCGCCTTCTGGGTGGCGCTCGGCAAGATCATCTGGGTCAACATCCTGCTGTCGGGCGACAACGCGGTCGTGATCGCCCTCGCGGCACGCAACCTGCCCTCCACGCAGCGCCGCAATGCCGTGATCCTGGGCAGCGCCGCCGCGATCGTGTTGCGCGTGCTGCTGACGCTGTTCGCGGTCGAACTGCTCCACTACCCCTACCTGAAGATCGTCGGCGCCGCGTTGCTGTTCTGGATCGGCATCCAGCTGCTGATTCCCGACGAGGGAGGCGACGACGGCATCCAGTCTTCGGAGCATCTGCTCGGCGCGATCCGCACGATCCTGATCGCCGATCTCGTGATGAGCCTGGACAACGTCATTGCCGTTGCCGCCGCCGCCGAGAGCGGTCCGTCCTCGGCGCGCACCCTGCTGCTGATCATCGGCCTGGGGCTGTCGATCCCGCTCATCATCTTCGGCAGCCAATTGCTGATGAAGGTGATGGAGCGCTACCCGGTCATCATCACGCTGGGTGCGGCGCTGCTGGGTTTCGTGGCCGGCGAGATGCTGGTGCATGATCGGGCCGTCGAGCAATTCTTCATCGGCCTGGGGGGCGCCACCACCACCATCGTCGAGCTGGCCGGCGCCATCGGCGTGGTCGTGATCGGTCAATGGTTGGCCCGTCGCAGGGGCCGCGCGATCGCCGGCGAGCAAGCGTCGCGCTGATCGGGAAGCCGTCGCAGCGCAGCGGGCGAAATCCGGCACGAACCGCGGCCGGCCGCACAGCCCGATCGGCTTCTGTTGCGAGCGGTCGGTGCTATGGTGAACAGGTCGACGCCCGCCGGCGTCGCAGGACAGCCATGAACCCCCTGGCGCGCGTGTTGGCCCGTTGGTCCGCCGGCAAGGCCGCCGGTGACGATGCGTCGCCCCGCCCGGACGCGCTGCCCGAAGGCACGATGCTCGGCACGGTACAGCTGCAGCGCCCCGTCGCGCGTGGCGCGACGTCGGTGCTGTACGGCGGCATCGACCTCACCTCGCAGGCGCCGGTGGCGGTCAAGGTACTGTGCCCCTCGGGCACGCCCGAGCAGGCGGCAGAGGCGCGCGCGCGGTTCCTGCGCGATGCCGAGACGGCAAGCCGCCTCGTGCATCCCCACATCGTCCGCGTGTTCGGCGGCGGCCAGGTCCGTGGGGTGGCCTTCATGGTGATGGAATGGCTGGCGGGCAGTGACCTGACGCGCTGGACCCGACCCGGCCGCTTGCTGCCGGACGCGGTCGTGCTGGCCATTGCCGCCGATCTGGCCGACGCGCTTGCGCACGCACACCGGCAGGGCATCGTGCACCGCGACGTGAAGCCCGCCAACGCGGTATTTGACCCGGCGGCGCAACGGGTGGTGCTCACGGACCTCGGGTTGGCGAGCCAGCCCGACGTCGAAGCCTCACGCAGCGGAGTGATGCTGGGCTCCCCGCAGTACATGGCTCCTGAACTGCTGGCGGGGCGGAATGCCGATCCCCGGAGCGACCTGTATGCGCTGGGCGTGCTGCTGTTCGAGCTGCTCGCCGGAAGACCGCCGTTCGAGGCGGCGACGATGGGCGCCCTGCTGCGCGCGGTGGCAACGGACCTGCCGCCGCGGCTGCAGGACCTGCGTGGCGGCATGCCCGGCGCCGATGCGCTCGATGAACTGATTGCGCCGCTGCTGGCCAAGGACCCTGACGAGCGCCCGGCCGATGCGAGAGCGTGGGCGAACCAGGCGCGCCTGCAGCGCCTGTGGCTGATCGCCCCCCCCGCGACCTGACGGGACGTGCAGCGAGGCAAACACCACGGCAACTCCTCACTGCGGGTTGAGCCCATGGGAAATGCAGGCCACAGCCGATGCACAATGCCGACGCCTTCACAAGCGCCCCATCGGAAGAGCGCCGCTCCACCCAGGCCCACCATCGTGCCGCAGCCCCTACTGACGATCGAATTCTTCTGCGCCACGGACACCGGCCGGGCCCGCTCGAACAATGAGGACTCGGTCACGGTCGACGACGCGCATGCGCTGGCCGTGCTGGCCGACGGCATGGGCGGCTACAACGCCGGCGAGATCGCCAGCGGGATGGCCACCGGCTTCATCCGCAGCGAGCTTGGCCGCTGGCTGCAGGAGGTGGGCGGATCCGCCACCGACCCCGAGGTGCGGCGCGCGATGGACATCTGCGTCGACAACGCCAACCGCGCGATCTTCAATGCTGCCAACGCCAACCCGCAGTACGCCGGCATGGGCACCACGCTGGTGGTGGCGGTGTTCCGCGGCACGCGCGTCCTGATCGGCCATGTCGGCGATTCACGCGCGTACCGGCTGCGCAGCGGCCGGCTGATGCAGATGACACGGGATCACTCGCTGCTGCAGGAGCAGATCGACGCGGGCCTGATCACGGCCGAACAGGCCTCGTTCTCGGCCAACAAGAACCTGGTCACGCGTGCCGTGGGTGTCGAGGACACGGTGCTGCTGGAGATCCACCAGCACGAGGTGCACCCGGGCGATCTGTACCTGATGTGCTCCGACGGTCTGTCGGACATGCTCGACGACGAAACCCTCACGCAGTTGCTGCAGGGCTACGATTCGCTCGAAGAAGCCGGTGCCGCGCTGATTGCGGCGGCCAACGATGCGGGTGGTAAGGATAATATCGCGGTGATCCTGGCGCGCGCGCCAGGTAGTCCGGCGGCGGCCAGCAAATCCTGGTGGGCGCCGTTTTCCCGGCGCTGAGACGGGCTGGACACAGTGAGCGCCGCCGCTCGACCGGGCGGCAGCGTCCACAACGACAGACGATGAGGCATTGAGCATGGGCAAGCTGGTGGTGTCGCTGGATGGGGTGGTGATCAAGGAAGTCCAGATCACCAAGGACAAGACCACGCTCGGCCGCAGGCCCTACAACGACATCGTGATCGACAACCTCGCCGTGAGCGGCGAGCACGCCGTGCTGCAGATGGTGGGCTCCGACGTCTTCATCGAGGACCTGAACAGCACCAACGGCACTTACATCAACGGCAAGGCCGTCAAGAAGCAGCTGCTGGCGCACAACGACACGGTCGAGATCGGCAAGTACAAGATCAAGTTCCTGGTCGAGGACGGCGTCGACTACGAGAAGACGATGATCATGAAGCCGGGCACCGGGACCGCGATGGGCGGTGCACCGATCAACCAGGGCGACCGCGCGACCTTCTCGCACACGATGCCCGCGACCAGCAATTCGGGCTTCGGCGGGCTGGCCAGCTCACCCGGCAGCGCAGCGATCAAGGTGCTCAACGGCGCCGCAGCCGGGCGCGAGGTCATGCTGACCAAGGTCGTGACCACGGTGGGCAAGCCGGGCGTGCAGGTGGCCTCGATCACCAAGCGGCCGGGTGGCTACGTACTCGCGCATGTGGAAGGCACGGCCAAACCCACTGTGAACGGCTCCCAGCTGGCGGGTGATTCGGCCCACCTGCGCAACGGCGACGTGATCGAACTCGCCGGCACGCAGATGCAGTTCATCCAACTCTGAGCCGAACGTCGACAGTGGCCGTGCACTCGGTCACGACCCCACCCGGAGCGTAGGCAGGCTGCGCCCGCCGCCACCGGACAATGGGCGCCATGCAAATTCGCGTTCTCGGCTGCTCCGGCTCGATCGCCGCAGGCAGCCGGACCACCTCCTTCCTGCTCGACGACGACGTGTTGATCGACGCCGGCACCGGCGTGGGCGACCTGGCGCTGGACGAGCTCGCGCGCATCGACCACATCCTGCTGACGCATTCGCACCTCGACCACGTGTTGGGCATCGGCCTGCTGGCCGACAGCGTGGCGCGGCAGCGGCGCCGGCCGATCCGCGTGCACGCGCTGCCGGCCACGCTCGAGGCGCTGCGCAAGCACATCTTCAATGGCATCATCTGGCCCGACTTCACACGCCTGCCCAGCGCCGAGCGGCCGCTGCTGGAATTCCTGCCGTTCTCGGTGGGTGAGGGGCTGACCTTCGGCGACCGCCGCGTCGAGGTGCTGCCGGCCGAACACACGGTGCCCGCGGTGGGCTTTGCGGTGACGGGCACGGCCGGCGGCAAGGGCGCCTGGGTCTTCACCGGCGACACCGGGCCCAACCCGGCGTTGTGGCGGCGCCTGACGGGCCTGACGATCGCGCACCTGGTGATCGAGACCGCATTCAGCGACGACGAGCAGCAGCTCGCACGCATCAGCAGCCACCTGTGCCCGACCACACTGGCGCAGGAGCTGTCGCGCCTGGAAGGCGAGGTGGCGGTGCACATCACGCACATCAAGCCGGGTGAGGTGGACGCGGTGATGGACCAGATCGACCTGATGCCGATGCGGCACCACTGCGCGGCGCTGACGACGGGCCAGGTGTTCGAGCTCTGAGTGCGATGGACCGCTCTCTTATGCTCGAAAAGCGTCTCGCTTCGCTCAAGGTGAGTCACCCTTTGATCGAGACAGCGTTGAGCGACGGGCGTCGCCATCTGGCCTACATTAGCCACCACCAGCGCCCGGCGGAACTGGTCCACGTGCCGGCACACCTCAGCAGGCACCATGGACGTCGACAACACGCCCGTCAATCCGGGCGAGTTCAATGCCGTGATGCAGGAGCTCGCAAGCCAGCCGACGCCGCACAGGGTGCATCGGCTCGAGGCGGAACGTTGGATCGTCGGCGGCATTCGCTCCGGCGGCGAGTGACCTTTTGTGTCACCAATGACAACTGGCGTCGCCCACCATCGTGCCGCCGGTGACCGGTCGCGTCAGTTCTGCGGCATGTTTTCACGATTCGCCGCATTGAACCGGGTGGCACGCCAATCGCATAGGTTTACGCACGATTTCCTCAACCCAACCTACCCTCGGGAGCATCTCAATGAAGCGTCGCATCCAACGCGGTTTCACCCTGATCGAACTGATGATCGTGGTGGCGATCATCGGCATCCTGGCGGCGATCGCGCTGCCGGCCTACCGTGACTACTCGGTCCGCGCCAAGGTCAGCGAGCTGATCCTCGCCGCCTCGTCGGGCAAGAACTCGATCGCCGAGTACGCCAACAGCTTTGGCGCCATCCCGTCCGTCGGCTCGGTGTCGATCGACAACCTCAGCTCGCGCTACGTCGCCAGCGTGGTCAACACGGGTGCCGGCGTCATCACGGTCACCGCGCGTGGCGAGCCGGCGATCACCGGCAGTACCATCGTCCTGACCGGCGTGCTGAACGCCAGCAACGTGGTTGACTGGACGTGCACCGGCACGATCCTCGCGAAGTACCGCCCGTCGACCTGCCAGTAAGCGGCTGATTCGATCTGCGCAAAGAGCCCCGGCCGGGGCTCTTTGTGTTTTCTGGGGAGTTCCCGCATGAC
>JAOUIM010000271.1 GCA_029884035.1 Aquincola sp.
CGCCAGATGCGCGCGTCCACCGTCGCCGCCGCCATCAACCCGCCCATGAAGGCGGCCTGCACGCCGGGCCCCATGACGTCCTGACCCGCGAGCAGCAGACCCGGCACAGGCGTTCGCAGCTTCAGCGCCGGACTCATCAGCCGCTCACCGGTCATCTCCAGCCCGTACATCGCGCCGGCCGGGGTCCGAACGTAGCGCCGCTGCGTCAGCGGCGTGGCGAGTTCATGGAATCGCAGCATCGGCTTCATCGCCGGAAAGTGCCGCAGGAACTGGGCGACCAGCCGCTCACCCACCCAGTCCTTGAAGGCCAGGTAGTCCTCTTCGCGCTTCGCCGCGTCTCGTGCACCGGCGTCGTTCAACCACGGTGCGAAAGCCGCACTGTCGACGAGTGCCAGCACTTCAGCGGTGTGGGGACCCGACCAGGTCGGATCCTTCAGCGACGGAAAGCTCACGAACAGGGCGGGCGCGTCCTCGTCGGCCGGCGCGTGCCAGAGCCGCCCGAGGTCGGCCTCGCTCTCGTAGATCCAATGGTTGGCCGAACCGGCACCGGCGGCGGCGATGTCGCCGTCGAAGCCGAGGTACATCGCGACATAGCCCACGCCGGCTTCCAGCTGCGACACGCTCGCCCGCCAGGCTGCCGCTGCCGGCTCGTCGCGCAGACAGTCGGCCGTGTTCCTGGCGCCCATGTCCGAGATCACCCAGCTTGCCTCCTCGCACACGAGCTGCCCGCCCTGCGCGATCTCGACGCCGCTCGCGCGCGCGTCGTGCATGCAGATGCGCACGACGTCGGCACCGGTGCGCAACTCGCCGCCGGCCGCTTCGATCGCAGGGCGCAGCGTCTGTGCAAATCGTGCCGGCCCGCCGACCGGGTAGTAGGCACCGGCGTTGTACGCCCCGGTGACCAGCGCATGCTCGACGAACGGCGCCTGTGACGGCGGCGCACCGTAGTCGCCCCAGCGCGCGCCGAGCACGCAGCGCAGCGCCGGGTCTTCCACGAGCGCCAGCTCGTCGGCCAGCGTGTGGCGCGCCCATTGCTCGGCCTGCGCACCGCGTACGAGGCGCAGGCCGAAGGCCAGCCAGCTCGGCATCGCGTGCAGCGCGAACAGCGTGAACGCGCTCTTGCGCGCCTGCTCGCAGGCCGCAAACCATGCATCGATCGTGCCCCGCTGCCTCGGAAAACGCCGACGCAGCGCATCGCGGTAGGCGCCTTCGGGATGCTCGATGCCGAACTCGAAGCCCGGCCACTGCACGATGTCGTACGGGTTGGCGATCGGCGCGAAGCACAGTGCGCCATCGCTCAGCCACGCCAGCAGGCGGCCGAACTGCCCCTCGGCGCCCTGTTGCGGGCCGACGCCCCCGATGTAGTGCACCCCGGTGGCGAACACCCAGTCGCCGCGCTGGAAGGTCTGCGTCTGGCCGCCGGGTGTCGTGTGCTGCTCGAGCACCAGCACCCGCTTGCCGTGCCTGCCCAGGGCCGCGGCGGCCGCCAGGCCACCGATGCCCGAACCGATGACGATGGCGTCCCACATCGCGGCCTCCGCTGGTTCAACGCGTAGTGCCAGTGTGGGTGCGCCCTCTTGCCGGTGAGGTGAGCCTCCTCAATGCCGGGAGCCCGCGAAACGCGCTCAGCGCCCGCGGAACACCGGCTTGCGCTTTTCCTGGAACGCGCGGATGCCTTCGAGGTAGTCGTCGCTGTCGTAGACGAGCCGCCGCAGCCCCTGCACGCGTTCGAAGCCCTGCGGCGACATCGGCCGCGCCCCGGCCAGGATGCGCAACTGCTCCTTCATCACCGCGATGCTCAGCGGCGCGTTGCCCGCGATCGTGCGTGCCAGATCGAGCGTGAAGGCGTCGATCTCGGCGGCCGGCACGAGGTAGTTGATCAGCCCGACCTGCTCGGCGCGCTCGGCGGTGATCGGCCGCGCGGTGAACACCATCTCCTTGACGATGCGCACGTCGGCCGCATTCAGGAAGGTCAGCATGCCGCTGATGTTGTACGGCACGCCGAGCTTGGCCGGCGTGGCGGCGAAGCTGGCGCCGGGCGCGGCCACGATCAGGTCGCACGCGAGCACCGTCTCGCAGGCGCCGCCCCAGACGCTGCCCTCGATCATCGCGATCACCGGCGCGGGGAACTGCTCGATCTCGCGCACCAGGTGGCGCAACGGGTCGTCCCAGCCGAGCGGGTCGCGGCGCCCGGCCGGCAACTCGCCGACGTCGTGGCCAGCGGACCACACCTTGGCGCCGCTGGCCGCGCGCAGGATCACGACCCTTGCCTTGCGCTGCGCAAAGTCGGCCAGCGCCTCCAGCAAGCCCTTGACCAGCGCCGCCGACAGCGCATTGCGCTTGGCCGGGTGGTCGAGCGTGATCGTGCCGATGTCGTCTGCCAAGGTGCTTGAGATCAGGTCCATGGTCAGGCCTTTTCGACGTTCAATCGCGGAGCGCGCGGCCGTCAGAACGGATAGTGGCGCGGCGCCGTCTGCACGGTGATCCAGCGCAGGTCGGTGAACTCGGCGATGCCGGCCTTGCCGCCGAAGCGCCCCAGGCCACTGCCCTTGACGCCGCCGAACGGCATCTGCGCCTCGTCGTGCACCGTGGGCCCATTGACGTGGCAGATGCCCGATTCGATGCGCTGAGCCACAGCGATCGCGCGCGCGGTGTCGCGCCCGAATACCGCGGCCGCCAGCCCGTATTCGTTGTCGTTCGCGCACTCGACGGCCGCATCGACGCCGTCCACGCGCACGACGCACTTCACCGGGCCGAAGGTCTCCTCGTGGTAGATGCGCATTTGGCGCGTCACATGGTCGAGCACGGTGGCCGGCATCAGCGTGCTGTCGGCCTTGCCGCCGCACAGCAGCCGCGCTCCCTTGGCCAGCGCGTCGTCGATCAGCGCATTGCAATGCTCGACCGTACCCATGCCGACCACCGAGCCGAGCACCACGGGATCGGCCTGGCGCGGGTCGCCCAGGGGCAGGCCCTTGGCCTTCTTCGCGAATCGGGCCACGAAGTCGTCGGCGATCTTGCGGTCGACGACGATGCGTTCGGTGGACATGCAGATCTGGCCGGAGTTGGCGAAGGCGCCGAAGGCTGCGGCGTTGACCGCCTCGTCGAGGTCGGCGTCGTCGAGCACCACCAGCGGCGCCTTGCCACCGAGCTCGAGCAGCACGGGCTTGAGGTACTTGGCGCAAACGAGCGCGATGAGCCTGCCCACGCGCGTGGAACCGGTGAAGTTCACGCGCCGCACAGCCGGGTGCGCGACCATTGCCTCGACCACCTGCGCGGCGTCGACCGGCGCGTTGGTGACGTAGTTGACGACACCCGGCGGGAAGCCTGCCTCCTGGAACGCCTCGGCGATCAGCTGGTGCGTGTGCGGGCAGTTCTCGCTGCCCTTGAGCACCACCGTGTTGCCGCAGGCCAGCGGCACGGCAATCGCGCGCACGCCGAGGATGACCGGCGCATTCCACGGCGCGATGCCCACCACCACGCCCGCAGGCTGGCGCACGCCCATCGCGAGCGAGCCCGGTACGTCCGACGGGATCACCTCTCCGCCGATCTGCGTCGTCAGCGACGCGGCCTCGCGGATCATCGACGCGGCCAGCATCACGTTGAAGCCGGCCCACATGCCGGTGGCCCCCGTTTCCGCCGGCACCACCTGCACGAACTGCGATGTCTTGGCCTCCAGCGCCGCAGCGGCCTTGAGCAGCAGTGCGCGCCGCTCGCCAGGGCCTGTACGGCTCCAGGTCTTGAACGCGGCGGCCGCCGCCTCCACGGCCGCAACCGCGTCGGCAGCACCTGCTGCGGGCGCGCGTGTGGCTACGCTGCCGTCGAGCGGGTTGCGGCGCTCGAACGTCGCGCCGCCGCGGGCGGCGACGGACTGGCCATTGATGAGCATGGACAGGTCGGACATGGTGCGTTCCTCCAGTGCGGCGCCCATTCTGCGCCTGCACGGATCCGGCCACGGTCGCGCACGAAAGCAAAAGGCCCCGCATGCGGGGCCTCTTTGAGCTGGCGCGCAAAGGCTACAGGCGTTCGAACACCGCTGCGATGCCCTGCCCGCCGCCGATGCACATCGTCACCAGGGCGTAGCGCCCGCCGGTGCGGTGCAGTTCGTAGATCGCCTTGGTGGCCAGGAAGGCGCCGGAGCAGCCGATCGGGTGGCCGAGCGCGATCGCGCCGCCGTTCGGGTTGGTCTTCTTCATGTCGAGCTCCAGGCCGCGCGCAACCGCGATGGCCTGCGCCGCGAAAGCCTCGTTGCTTTCGATCACGTCCATCTGGTCCAGGCGCAGGCCGGCCTTCTTGAGCGCCAGCTTCGTGGCCGGGATCGGGCCCTCGCCCATGATGTCGTTGGGCACGCCTGCCACCGCGTAGCCGACCAGTCGCGCCATCGCCTTGTAGCCGGCCTTGGCGGCCACCGACGCCTCGCCGAGCACGAAGAAGGCGGCGCCATCGTTGATGCCCGAGGCGTTGCCGGCCGTCACCGTGCCGTCCTTCTTGAACGCCGGCTTCATCTTGGCCAGCGTCTCCATCGTGGTCGACGCCTTGACATGCTCGTCGGTGTCGAACGTGACCTCGCCCTTCTTGGTCTGCTTGACGATCGGCACGATCTGGCTCTTGAAGCGGCCCTCGGCGATCGCCGCTGCCGCGCGACGATGGCTCTCGACCGCCAGCGCGTCCTGCTGCTCGCGCGTGATGTTCCACTTGGCGGCCAGGTTCTCGGCGGTGATGCCCATGTGGCCGACGCCGAACGGATCGGTCAGCGTGGCGACCATCGCGTCGATCATCTTCGCGTCACCCATGCGCGCGCCGCTGCGCATCTGCGGCGACAGGTAGGCGCCGCGGCTCATCACCTCGACGCCACCACCGATGCCGTAATCGCAATCGCCGAGCAGGATGTTCTGCGCCGTCGTCACGATGCCCTGCAGGCCCGACGAGCACAGACGGTTGACCGCCATCGCCACGCTGTCCATCGGCAGCCCGGCCTGGATCGAGGCCACGCGTGCCACGTAGGCGAAACGGCTCTCCGTGGGAATGCAGTTCCCCACCGTCACGTAATTGATCGCCTTCGGGTCGACGCCCGAGCGGCCGATCGCCGCCTTCATGACCGTCCCGGCCAGCTCGGCCGGCTCGATGTCGGCCAGCGAACCTGCGAACGTGCCGATGGCCGACCGCGCCGCACCCAGTACCACCACATCCCGATTGCTCATCGTCTGCTCCTTCAATGAATTGCGCCGGCACGTCCGGCCAAAGGTCCATTGGACACCCGCACGCTGGCGACCACCTTACGCCGCATCAAGGCCGGCCACCAGGGCCCTCGCCAAGACCGAGCGCCCGCGGCCAGCCCGACCCGGATCTCCCGCCCCCTAATGTAGGACGACTCCCCGAGCCCAGGAAGACAGTGCGATTTGCCTTCACCGGCGTCGCAAGGGTCTTGCCCCAGCGCTCAGGCGCCCACCGCGAACACGTCGACCGCCGTGCTCTTGCCCTTGAAGACCATCGCCCCGAGCGGCTCGGCCACGTACGCGTCGCCGAGCGCACCGCGGGTGGCACCGTCGA
>JAOUIM010000272.1 GCA_029884035.1 Aquincola sp.
GCGCATGGTCTTTGGGCCGGGATCGGCATCGCGGCCGTGCGGCGGCACTGGCCAGTGTCACGCCGCGCCGCGATCGCGACCGTCGCGCTGGCCGTCGTGCCCGACCTGGCTCAGCTGTTGCCGCTCTTGGCGGCGCTGCTGTTTCGCGGCGACGGCGTTCGTGTGATCACGGCCTACGCTGGGGCGTTGCCGGGGTTCGACCCGACGCTGCCGCCGCAGCTGAGGCTGCCGCTGCATCACCTTCACTGCGCGATGCACAGCGCGGTGGTCGCTGCCCTGGTGACGGTTCTGTTGTGGCTGACCCTGAAGTCGTTCTGGTGGCCGCTTGCCGGCTGGTGGTCGCACATCGTGATCGATGTGTTCACGCACTCGGCGGACTTCTACCCCTCGCCCGTGCTCTATCCCTTCACCGAGCGGGGCTTCGACGGCGTGGCGTGGAATTCGCCGCTCGCGCTGGTGGCCAACTATGCGGCACTGGGGGCGGCAGCCGCCTGGCTCGCCACCAGGCGCCCCCGACCGTCTCGCTAGGCCGCCGGCGCGTATCCCGCTTCGGCGAGCGCGGCGACGACCGCGGCGCGCGCCGCCTCGGTCTGCACCTGTACCCGCTTGGTGGCCAGGTCGGCCTCGACCTTGGCCGTCGGATCGACCTCGTGCACGGCCTCGGTGATGGCCTTGACGCAATGATTGCAGCTCATGGCCTGGATGTTGAACTCGAGCATGGGATCTCCTTGTGGATCGGATGACGGTGCGCAAAGTCTGAAGCTTGACACGGTGGCAAGGTCAAGCACCTGACGAGGCTTGACCTTGCCATGATGGCAAGCTTCAGACTTTGCGAATGAACAACCCATCCCTTGAAAACACCCTCGCCATCGAGGGCATGACGTGCGCCTCCTGCGTGACGCGCGTCGAGAAGGCGCTGGCCAAGGTGCCGGGTGTCGTGTCGGCCGAGGTCAACCTCGCCACCGAAACGGCCCGCATCCAGCGCACGCGCGGCGGCGGCGACGCCGCGGCACTGATCGCCGCGGTGCGAAAGGCCGGCTACGAGGCGCACGAGCTGGCGCAGGACGAGGAGGTCGGCACGCACGCCGCACCGTTCTGGCCGGTGGGGCTGGCCGCCGCGCTCTCGCTGCCACTGGTGGTGCCGATGGCCGCAGGCCTGTTCGGCGCACACTGGATGTTGCCCGGCTGGTTGCAGCTCGCGCTGGCCACGCCGGTGCAGTTCTGGCTCGGCGCACGCTTCTACATCGCGGGCTGGAAAGCGCTCCGGGCAGGCAGCGGCAACATGGACCTGCTGGTCGCGCTGGGCACCAGCGCGGGTTACGGCCTGTCGGTCTACGAGCTGTGGCGCAGCGCCGGTGGCGATGCGATGGCGCACCTGTACTTCGAGGCCTCGGCGGTCGTCATCACGCTGGTGCTCCTGGGCAAGTGGCTCGAGGCGCGCGCCAAGCACCAGACCACCGCAGCCATCCGTGCGCTGCAGGCCCTGCGCCCCGACACCGCGCGCGTGCGCCTCGCGGACGGACGCGAGGAAGAGCGCGCGATCGCCAAGGTGGCCGTGGGCGACCTCGTGGTCGTGCGCCCGGGCGAGCGCGTGCCGGTCGATGGCGCCGTGGTCGAGGGTGCCAGCGAGGTCGACGAATCGCTCGTCACCGGCGAGAGCTTGCCCGTCGCGAAGGACGCCCAACATGAGGGTGATCGCGTCATCGGCGGCGCGGTCAACGGCGAGGGTCTGCTCGTCGTGCGCACCACCGCGGTCGGCGCCGAGTCGACGCTGGCGCGCATCGTGCGGCTGGTGGAGTCCGCGCAGGCCAAGAAGGCGCCGATCCAGCGCCTCGTGGACCGCGTCAGCGCGGTCTTCGTGCCGGTGGTGATCGGCATTGCGCTCGTGACCTGGCTGGCCTGGGGCGTGGGCGCCGGCCAGTGGGAAGCCGGCCTGCTCAACGCGGTGGCTGTGCTGGTGATCGCCTGCCCTTGCGCGCTGGGACTGGCCACACCTGCCGCGATCATGGCCGGCACCGGCGTGGCCGCGCGGCGCGGCATCCTGATCAAGGACGCCGAGGCGCTCGAGACCGCGCACCGGATCACGGTGGTCGCGTTCGACAAGACCGGCACCCTGACCGAAGGCAAGCCACGCCTGATTGATGCCCTGGCCGCCGGCGGTGACCGCCCGGCGCTGGTGGCCGATGCGGCCGCGGTGCAGGCCGGCAGCGAGCACCCGCTGGCGCGCGCGGTGGTGCAGGCCGCCGTCGACGAGAGTCTCGCCCCGTCGACGGCCAGCGAGATGAGGGCCGAGGCCGGCCGTGGCATGAGCGCGCGCGTCGGCGGGCGGGCGCTGCGCCTGGGCAGCACGCGCTGGATGGGCGAGCTCGGCGTCGACCTCGCGCCGCTCGCGGCGGCTGCCGAGCAGCAACAGGCCTTGGGCCGCACCGTGTCGTGGCTGGCCGACGCAACGGTCGCGCCGCCGACGCTGCGCGGCCTGCTCGCGTTCGGCGACACCATCAAGCCCGACGCGCGCGATGCGATCGACGCGCTGCACGCACTGGGCCTGAAGACGCTGCTCGTCTCGGGCGACAACCGCGGCAGCGCGCAGGCGGTGGCCGATGCGCTGGGCATCGACGAGGTGCGCGCCGAGGTGCTGCCGCAGGACAAGGTCGCGCTGATCGCCGAGCGGCGGCGCGAGCCCGGGGCGGTGGTGGCGATGGTCGGCGACGGCCTGAACGACGCGCCGGCACTCGCCGCCGCGCATGTGGGCATCGCGATGGCCACGGGCACCGATGTGGCGATGCACGCGGCGGGCATCACCCTGATGCGCGGCAAGGTCGGCCTCGTGGCCGAGGCGATCGACCTGTCGCGCCGAACCTCGGCCAAGATCCGGCAGAACCTGTTCTGGGCCTTCGTCTACAACGTGGTCGGCATTCCGCTCGCGGCGTTCGGCCTGCTGAACCCGGTAATCGCGGGCGCGGCGATGGCAATGAGCAGCGTCAGCGTGGTGACCAATGCGCTGCTGTTGCGGCGCTGGAGGGGAGCGGGTCGATGAACATGAACATCGGGCAGGCCGCAGCGCGTTCGGGCGTGTCGGCCAAGATGGTGCGGCACTACGAATCGCTCGGCCTCTTGCCGCGCGTCGCGCGCACCGAAGCCGGCTATCGCCAGTACAGCGAGACCGAGGTGCACACGCTGCGCTTCATCCGCCGCGCGCGCGACCTCGGTTTCTCGATGATCGAGATTGGCGAGTTGCTCAAGTTGTGGCAGAACCGTCGACGCGCCAGCGCCGACGTGCGCCGCATCGCCGAGCGCCACGTGGCCGATCTCGACCGCCGAATCGCCGAGATGAGCTCGATGAAGCGCACACTCCAGCACCTGATCCACGGTTGCCACGGCGACGAGCGGCCCGAGTGTCCGATCCTCGATGAACTCGCCCATGAGTGACGCTGCACCGCACCAGCACGACCTCGCGCCGTTCGCGCACTCGCACCATTTCGTCGACGACGGCGCACCGGCGCGCGAGCGCGCGCTGTGGTGGGTGACCTGGATCACGCTGGCGACGATGGCGGTGGAGCTCGGGGTGGGTTACTGGGCGGGCTCGCTCGCCCTGGTGGCCGACGGCTGGCACATGGGAACGCATGCGCTCGCGCTCGGTGGCGCCGCGCTCGCGACCGTGGCCTCGCGCCGCGCGCGCCGTTCGACCCGCTTCACCTTCGGCGGCTGGAAGATCGAGGTGCTCGCGGCCTACACGAGCGGCCTGCTGCTGATGGCGGTGGGTGTATGGATCGGCATCGATGCCCTGCGCGCGCTCGGGACGGTGCGCCGGGTGGCCTACGGCGAAGCCCTGGTCGTGGGTGTGCTGGGCCTGGCGGTCAACGTGGCGTGTGCCGCGATCCTGTCGCGCGCCGCGGGTGGTGCGCACCACGCGCACGGCGGACATGGCCCGGAGCAGGCGGCTGCGCACGATCACGCCCATGCGCACGACCACAACTACGGCGCGGCGTACATCCACGTGCTGGCCGACGCGTTCACGTCGGTGCTTGCGATCGCGGCGCTTGCGGGTGGCCTGTGGTGGGGCATCACCTGGCTCGACCCGGCCGTCGCGCTCGTCGGCGCGGCGGTGATCGGCCGCTGGGCGCTGGGCGTGCTGCGCGACTCGGCGCGCGTGCTCGTCGATGCGAGCGCGCCGCCCAAGCTCGCCGCCCAGGTGCGCGCGCTGATCGAGGGCGATGGCGACGCCAAGCTGGCCGACCTGCACGTCTGGCAGGTCGGGCCGGGCTGCTACGCGGCCGCGCTATCAATCGTTGCCGACCGGCCGCACGCGCCTGCGCGCTATGGCGCGCGGCTGAAGGCGGTGCGCTCGCTGCGCCATGCCACGATCGAGGTGCATCGGTGCCCCGGGGGCGCGTCGCCGGCGTGACGGCACGCGGGGCGCCGGCGCACTACCATCGCGCACCGCCGCGCAGGAGACGCCGATGAACGCCACGCTCGCCAGCCTCACGAACCACCAGGTCCGACTGGCCGCCCGTCCCGTCGGGCTGCCCCAGGCCGGCGACTGGCAGCACACGACCGAGCCGGTCGCCGCCCCGGTCGAGGGCGGGCTGCTGGTCAAGACGCTGATGCTCTCGCTCGACCCGGCGATGCGCGGATGGATGAACGAAGGCAAGAGCTACATCCCGCCGGTGGGCATCGGCGACGTGATGCGTGCCGGTGGCATCGGCGTCGTGATCGCGTCGAATCACCCGAACTTTGCGGTGGGCGATACAGTCAGCGGCAGCCTGGGCGTGCAGGAGTACGCCACCTTCCAGGCCGACCAGGCCAAGCGCGCGGGCATCGTGAAGATCGACCTGCGCGTGGGCAGCGCATCGCAGTGGCTCAACGTGCTGGGCATGCCGGGCATGACCGCCTACTTCGGGCTGCTCGACGTGGGCCAGCCCAGGGTCGGCGACACCGTCGTCGTCTCGGGAGCGGCCGGGGCGGTCGGCCAGACCGTAGGCCAGCTTGCGAAGATCAAGGGCTGCCGAGTCGTGGGTATCGCCGGCGGACCCGCGAAATGCCGCTGGGTGGTCGACGAACTCGGCTTCGATGCCTGCATCGACTACAAGGCAGGATCGGTCAAGGAGGGCCTGAAGACCCACTGCCCTGACGGCGTCGACGTCTACTTCGACAACGTCGGCGGCGAGATCCTCGACGCGGTGCTGGCGCGCCTGAAACGCAAGGCGCGCATCGTGATCTGCGGCGCCATCAGCCAGTACAACACTACCGCGCCGGTGCAGGGCCCGAAGAACTACCTGTCGCTGCTCGTCAACCGCGCGCGCATGGAGGGCATGGTGGTCTTCGACTACGCCGACCGCTACCACGTGGCCGTCGCCGAGATGGGCGCCTACCTGCGCGATGGACGCATGAAGAGCCGCGAGGATGTCGTCGAGGGCGGCGTCGCCGCGTTTCCCGACACCCTGCTCAAGCTGTTCGCTGGCGAGAACTTCGGCAAGCTCGTCTTGAAGGTCGCCGACGCCTGAGCGGCCGCCGCAGCGCCAGGCGCGGCGT
>JAOUIM010000273.1 GCA_029884035.1 Aquincola sp.
TAGTCATCCATCCCAGTATCGCGGTCCTTCTCGTCGGGGTTCTTCCACGACATCATGAACACGGTGTGACCCTGCTCGACCAGGTACTTGACCATCGAATTGCGCGGGCTCAGGTCGAGGATGTAGTACTTCATGATCCAGGCAGGCACGATCAGAATCGGTTCTGCGTAGGCCACCTTTGTCGCCGGCTCGTACTGGATCAGCTCGATCAGGTCGTTGCGGAACACGACCTTGCCGGGCGTCACCGCGACGTTCTTGCCGACTTCGAATTCTTCGGTGCCCGCCGGTGCGCTGCCCTTCAGCGTGCGCCCGATGTCCTCGACCACATGCTTGAATCCGCGCACCAGGTTCTGCCCTTTCTCCGCGCGGGTCAGCGCCAGCAACTCGGGATTCGACGCCAGGTAGTTCGACGGCGATGTCGCGTCGAGCAGCATGCGCACCGCGAACTCCAGCAGCTGGGCGTGATAGTCGGTGACTCCGCCGACGTCGCGCACGGCCTCGTTCATCAGGGCCAGGTTGTTCTGGTAGGCACGGGCGTAGACATTGAACGGAAACTGCGACCAGGCATCCGCCTCGAAGCGCCGATCGGGATTTCCGGCAAAGCTCTCGGAAGGAGACACCGGCGCCCCGGCCAACGCACGAAGCGCGAACGCCGATGTGTCCTTGGCGCGCTCCATCGCGTGCCGCTGCAGTTCGCTCTGTTTGGCCGGTGACAATGCCAGATGCATCGCCCAGTCCGCCCAAGCGGTGGTGAATGCCGTCGGGGCGAGGCCGGCGGTCATCTGCGCGACCTGGGCGCGAAACTCCCGATCGAAGTCCTGGGTGGTGGGGGCGGATTTGGTGGTATTGGCCATGGTTGCAACTCGAGGCGATGCTTGAACGATCCGGTGGGTCGATGCCGTTTCGGCGTTACGCCGGGGCGTGCCAGCCGGCGTCGACCCAGAGCTCGCCACTGACTGCCGAGTTCGCGAGCATGAAGCAGATCGCATCCGCGATTTCGTCCGGCTGGATCAACCGGCCGAGTTGCGTGTACGGCAGGATGTTCTTGGCGACATAGTCGACGCCCATCGCCCGCACCATCGGCGTGTCGGTGAAGCCGGGGTGGATCACGCTGCAGCGCACACCGTAGTACATCGCTTCCTTCATGATCGTCGCGGCGGCGCCTTCGAGACCGGCCTTGGTGCTCGCATACGAGATCTGGCCGCGGTTGCCCTGCGACGAGATCGAGCCGATGAACACCACCGAGCCCTGCATGCCTTCGTCGGGGGTCCAGCGCTTGATGCCCTTGGCGGCGCGGTCCTCGGCGATCCGGCCGATCATCTCCAGCGCCCAGTACACCGGCGCGATGAGGTTGACGTCGACGACGAGCTTGAACTGCTCGACCGGGTAGATGCGGGCCTTGCCGGTGTTCTTGTCGATGCGAACGGCCAGGTCGTCACGCGTGATGCCCGCCGCCGGCACGCACAGCGTCACCGGACCGTACTTGCGGCTGATCGCGTCGTAGACCTGGGCGCGGAAGCGCTCGTCGGTCGTGTTGCCATGGAAGGGGATGGCGTACGTACGCCCCGCCTCGGCGTTGAGTTTCGTGGCGACGTCCTCGACCGCCTCGCTCATGTCCACCAGCGCCACCGCTGCCACGCCGCGTCGCGCCATGGCAGCGGCCACTGCCCGGCCGATGCCGCTTCCACCCCCAGTGATCACCGCCACTCGTTTCGACAATTCCATACGCCCTCCGGGCATGCTGTTGCAGTGCAGCATTTTGCGCCTTTGGGCGGCACATTCCCTGTCGCCGGGGCTTCCTTGCAACGGGATTTTTCCCTTGTTTGCGCTGGCGCAACAGCGCGGCAGCCGTTGGCGGACAGGGCGCACGGCGTCGGCATGCGCCGACGCGGATGTCGCTCCGGGCGGCCTCGCCGTGCAGACCAGCGCGCCGTGGTTTAGGTGACCCTGACCCCCCGCGCACTTGCGGACCGGCAGGTCACCGCTCGATCGAAGGGCCGCGCCGCCCGGTAGCGGTTCAGCGCATCGCCACCCGCACGGGGATGCGGTGCCGACCGAAGCTGCCCTCGAACGCCGAAAAGCGCCCGGGCACGACAGTGCCGCAGTGCCCGCAGTGCCCGGCGTCGTCGAGCTCGTAGCGCAGGATCTCGTGCCAGTCGCGCTCGATCAGCGCGAGGCCGCAGCCGGGGCAGTGGGTGGTGCCGCCTTCGGTGTCGTGCACATTGCCGGTGTAGACGAACCGCAGTCCGGCGTCGTGGGCAATGCGCCGCGCGCGGCTGAGCGTGACCGGCGGCGTGCGCGGGACGTCGGTCATCTTGTAGTCCGGATGGAACGCCGTGAAGTGCAGCGGTACGTCGCGCCCCAGGTGGTCGGCCACCCAGCACGTCATCGCCTGCAGCTCCGCGTCGCTGTCGTTCAGCCCCGGGATCAGCAGCGTGGTGATCTCGAGCCAGCAGCGGCTCTCGTGCACGATGTGCTGCAGCGTGTCGAGCACCGGCGCGAGGTGAGCGCCGGTCTGCTTGAAGTAGAAGTCGTCGGTGAAGCCCTTGAGGTCGACGTTGGCGGCATCCATCCGATCGAAGAAGGGGCGTCGCGGCTCGGTGTGGATGTAGCCCGCCGTCACTGCGACCGTCCGCACGCCCACGGCATGGCACGCGTCGGCCGTGTCGAGCGCGTACTCGGCGAAGATCACCGGGTCGTTGTAGGTGAAGGCCACGCTCGCGCAGCCTGTCTCCCGCGCCACCTCAGCGATGCGCTCGGGGCTGGCCTGATCCATCAGGCGGTCCATCGCGCGGCTCTTCGAAATGTCCCAGTTCTGGCAGAACTTGCAGGCCAGGTTGCAGCCCGCGGTTCCGAAACTGAATACGCGGCTGCCGGGCAGGAAGTGGTTCAGCGGCTTCTTCTCGATCGGGTCGACGCAGAACCCCGAACTGCGGCCGTAGGTCGTGAGGACCATCGCGTCGCGCTGGCGGGCACGCACGAAGCACAGGCCGCGCTGGCCTTCGTGCAGCCGGCAGTCGCGCGGACACAGGTCGCACTGGATGCGGCCGTCGTCGAGGCGGTGCCACCACTGCGCCGGGTGGACGGTGCCGAGCGAGTAGTCACGGGCGTTCATGGCGTCGCCCCTTCATGGAACTTGCGGACGCGGTAGCGCGCGAGGCGCAGGTCGGCCGCCCAAAAGCCGGCGCCAAGCCCCGCCTTCTGCTTGAGCGCCCCCAGGAACGCCGCCGGTTGCGGCAACTGCGCCCACACCTGCGGCAGGAAGGTGGCACGGCGCCCGCGCCACTCGAGCAGCACGCCGTCGACGCCGGGGTGCAGACGTTCGATCGCCTCGGCCTCGCTGCGCGCAGCCACCGGCTGGGCGCTGCCGAGCAGCGACACCTCGATCTCGAGGCTGGCCACCTCGTGCGCCGCCACCGGCTCGAAGCGTGGGTCGCAGAACGCTGCGGCGTGCGCGTTGTGGCGCACGTCGTACTCGAGCAGGCGCCGGGCTTCCAGCGTGCCGATGCAGCCGCGCAGGGCGCCGGCCCGGTGCAGCGTGACGAAGGTGGCTCCCGGCTCGGCCAGCGCGGCATGGCCCGGCTCATCGACCACCGGCAGGTTCAGCGTCGACGCGATCGCGTTGCGTGCTCGGCTGGTAAGCGCCCAGCCGAGCACGGGGTCGGCGGCCGCGCTATCACCATCGTCGCCCGCATCGGCCGCCTGGCCGGCGCCCGGCGCAAATGCGATCGCACAGTAGCCCACCACGCGCGAGCGGTCGCCCGCCGTGTCGCCCGAGTTGCGCAGGTCCAGCAGGTGCGGTCGCAGGCCGTGGCGGCGCGCGACCGCGAGCGCGGCCGACAGCGGCGTGGCGCCGCAGGCCTGGTCGTGGTCGAGTGCCGGATCGAGCGCGAGGATGCGCTGCACCGTCCGCCCATCCACCGCGTTGGCCTGGGCATAGGTCAGGTAGTGCGACAGGTCCGAGCTGATGACGATCAGCGTTTCCTCACCACCCCACAGGCGCTCGATCACGTCGGTCACCTGTGCCGGTGCGACATGGCCCACCGCCAGCGGCACGAGCGCAAACTCGCCGAGCACGCGCTGCAGGAACGGCAGCTGGACCTCGAGCGAATGCTCAGTGGCGTGGGCCCCATCGTTGGCAATCACCTGCGGCAGGTCGGCCAGGCTGTCGATCGCGCCACGGTCGAGCATCACGCGGCCCAGCGGCGTCTCGAACGCGTCCACGGTGGGCGCCGCGATCGCGCGCAGTGCGACGCGGTGGGTCGGCCCGAGCAGCACGACGCGACGGACGCGCTCGCGCACCGCCGCCAACCGGGCGTAGGCATGCGCGGCCACCGGGCCGGAGTAGATGTAGCCCGCATGCGGCACGAGCAGCATCTTCGGCAGGACACGGTCCGCCGTGGCGGTCGCGCGCGCCTGCGCGAGATGCGCGTCGACCTCCGCGCTCAACGCGAGGGGATCGACCGGGTAGAACATGCCCGCCACGGCGGGACGTCGAATTGCGAAGGCCATTGCGGTGTCCTCCATTCGATCGAAGATGGGCGCTGATCCCCGGCGATCAAGGGCCGACGTTCGAGCTCCGCCGGCTGCGCCCTTCCGCCCTGGAGCAACCCGCACTTCCCAAGGATCTTCCTGGCGCACGCGGGGCGTCGACTGCGGTCGGCGCGAACCCGACCTCATTCCGGCCCTTGAGCGCCAGCATCGCCCGCGCCTCGTCGGGCGACGCGATCTCGAGCCCGAGCCCCTCGACGATGCCGCGCACGCGGTGCACCTGGTCGGCGTTGCCACGCGCGAGCCGCCCGGGACCGCCCCACAGCGAATCCTCGCGCCCGACGCGCACGTTGCCGCCCTGCGCCGCCGGCACGCTGGCAATGGGCATCTGCGAGCGGCCAGCACCGAGCACGGGCCACTGGTACGCGGCGCCGAACCGGCGGTCGGCGGTGCGCTTCATGTGAGCGACGTCGTCGGGGTGCGAGCCGATGCCGCCCATGATGCCGAATACCGCCTACGCGAACAAGGGCACCTTCGCGAGGCCGCGGTCGACGAAGTGCGCCAGGTTGTACAGGTGTGCGGTGTCGTAGCACTCGAACTCGAATCGCGTGCCGTTGGCCGTGCCTTCGGCCAGCACGTACTCGATGTCGGCAAACGTGTTCTTGAACACGACGTCGCGGGTGCCTTCCAGATAGGGGCGCTCCCACGCATGCGTGAACGCCTTGAAGCGGTTGAGCATCGAGTAGAGGCCGAAATTCATCGAGCCCATGTTCAGCGAGGCGACTTCGGGTTTGAGCGTGAGGGCAGGGCGCATGCGCTCCTGCACGGTCTTCGTCGGTGCGCCGCCGGTGGTGATGTTGATCACGCCATCGCAGCGCCGCTTGATGTCGGTGACGATGGGCAGGAAGGCCTCGGGCGTCTGGAGCGGCCGGCCGTCGTGTGGATCGATCCGGTCACGGCGCAGGTGATGATGACTTTGCGGGTGGGCATGCAAGGCTCCTGACGGCGGCG
>JAOUIM010000274.1 GCA_029884035.1 Aquincola sp.
GACGAGCTGGAACGCTGTGCCCAGGGCACGTCCGTAGGTGGCGCAAGCCTCTTGCGTTTCGCTAAGGGCGTTGGCGAGAATGGCGCCAAGGCGCGCGCTGGCTTCGAAGAGCTTGGCAGTCTTGGAACGGATGACGCGCAGATACTCATCGACGGCCAAATCGGGGTCGTGCATGTTCATCAGCTGCAGTACTTCGCCCTCGGCGATGACGTTCGTCGCATCGGCCAGCACCTCGAGGACGTGCAGGTTCTTGACGGACACCATCATCTGGAAAGCGCGCGAGTAGAGAAAATCGCCCACCAGCACGCTGGCCGCGTTGCCGAAGACTGCGTTGGACGTCTTTCGCCCGCGCCGCAATGACGACTCGTCGACGACGTCGTCGTGCAGCAAGGTCGCGGTGTGAATGAACTCTACAGTGGCTGCTAACGTGAACTGCTCCTCGCCGTAGAAACCGAGGGCGTTTGCGAATAGCAGGACCAGTCTCGGACGTATGCGCTTTCCGCCGGCGCTCACGATGTAGTGCGCGATCTGGTTGACCAAGGCCACATCGGAGCGCAGCCGCTCTGAGATGACCGCGTCCACGCGAGCCATCAAAGGAGCCACCGGGTCGGCTATCACGGCGGCAAGGGGCCGGACGTCGGCTCTGGCGGGGGTCACGGTGAGTGCTGGTCGACTGGTGTCGTGGGATTATAGGGAGCAAGGGTCGGGCGGCGATGGTGTGATAGAATTTAAGGTTCCTCTTAATCGAATTCGACGCCCGAGAAGAGGGTGGGACGCAACGGCGTTGAAAGGGCACATATGTACGCGGTCATAAGAACCGGGGGTAAGCAATACAAGGTTGCTACCGGCGAAAAGATCAAGATAGAACAGATTGCTGCGGACGTGGGCCAGGAAATCGTGATCGATCAGGTGCTGGCCGTTGGAAGCGGCTCAGATCTTCAGGTCGGTTCTCCCCTGGTCGCCGGCGCGAGCGTCAAGGCCACGGTCTTGGCGCAGGGCAAGCATGACAAGGTGCGCATCTTCAAGATGCGTCGCCGCAAGCACTACAAGAAATCGCAAGGGCATCGGCAGGCTTACACAGAACTGCGGATCGACGCGGTTTCCGCGTGAGTGGCATTCCAGTCAAGGGGTAAACCAAATGGCACAGAAGAAGGGCGGCGGCTCCACCCGAAACGGCCGCGATTCTCAACCCAAGATGCTGGGGGTCAAAGCCTACGGTGGCGAACGGGTCTCGGCAGGTTCGATCCTCGTGCGCCAGCGCGGCACTAAGTTCCACGCCGGCACCAACGTCGGCATGGGCCGCGACCACACTTTGTTCGCGCTGGTTGACGGGCAAGTTCAGTTTGCGGTCAAGGGCGCACAGAACAATCAGACCGTGAGCGTGCAGCCGGCCTGAGGTCAGCGCCGCTTCATGCGCGAGCCCCGGACCCCCGGGGCTTTTTCATTTTCACTCCGACCTACCATTGCGTCATGAAATTCGTCGACGAAGCCACCATCGACGTGGCCGCCGGAAACGGCGGTGCGGGCTGTGTCAGCTTCCGGCGCGAGAAGTTCATTCCCTTTGGAGGGCCCAACGGTGGCGACGGCGGGCGTGGCGGCAGCATCTACGCGGTCGCGGATGTCAACCTCAACACCCTGATCGACTACCGCTATGCCCGCCGCCACGAGGCGAGGAACGGCGAACCGGGCCGCGGGTCGGACCAGTTCGGTGCCGCGGCCGAGGACATTGTATTGCGCATGCCCGTGGGCACCATCCTGACCGACCTCGATACCGGCCACGTGGTCGCCGAGTTGATGGAACCCGGCGAGAAGGTCCTCATTTGCAGGGGTGGCGACGGCGGTTTCGGTAACCTCCATTTCAAGACCAGCACCAACCGGGCGCCGCGCCAGAGGACGCCGGGCTGGCCGGGGGAGAGCAAGCGCTTGAAGCTGGAACTGCGCGTGTTGGCGGATGTGGGGTTGTTGGGCATGCCTAACGCCGGCAAGAGCACCCTGATCGCGGCGATCTCAAATGCCAGGCCGAAAATCGCAGACTACCCGTTCACGACGCTGTATCCCAATCTCGGCGTGGTCCGTGTCGGCCTCGACAAGAGCTTCGTCGTCGCCGATCTTCCCGGTCTGATCGAAGGTGCTGCAGCAGGCGCGGGCCTTGGCCACCTGTTTCTGCGGCACCTCCAGCGCACGCGCCTGCTACTGCACGTGGTGGACATCGCGCCGTTCGAGGAGACGGTCGATCCGGTCGCGCAAGTGCGCTCGCTGGTGGCCGAGCTCAGAAAATACGACGCGACCTTGGCGACCAAGCCCCGCTGGCTTGTGCTCAACAAGATCGACATGGTCCCCGAGGCCGACCGTGCCGCGCGGGTGAAGGACGTTTTGCGGCGTCTGCGCTGGAAGGGCCCCGTTTTCGAGATCTCGGCGCTGGCGCGGCAAGGGCTCGATCCGCTCGTTCGAGCCGCATACGAGCACGTCGCCGCCGTGCGTGCGCCTGCGTCCGTGCTGCCTGACGCGCGCTTCGAGACATGAGCCCGACGGCCGTAATGCGCGAGGCGCGGCGCGTCGTCGTCAAGGTCGGGTCGAGCCTTGTCACCGATGGAGGACGCGGCGTGGATGCGGGCGCCATCGGCGACTGGTGCCGGCAGTTGGCAGCACTTGCGCGCGATGGCCGCGAACTCGTCGTGGTCTCCAGTGGCGCCATTGCCGAGGGCATGAAGCGACTGGGCTGGGCCGCGCGTCCACAGGAGTTGCACGAGTTGCAGGCAGCAGCTGCAGTCGGTCAGATGGGTTTGGCGCAAATCTATGAGAGCCAACTCTCGCTCCAAGGTTTGATCAGTGCACAGGTGCTGCTCACGCACGCGGATCTGGCCGACCGTGAACGCTACCTCAATGCCAGGTCGACGCTGCGGACCCTGCTGGCCATGAGGGTCTTGCCGGTCATCAACGAGAACGACACGGTCGTCAATGACGAGATCAAGTTCGGTGACAACGACACCCTGGGTGCGCTGGTGGCCAACCTCGTCGAGGCCGACGCGCTTGTGATCCTGACGGACCAGCGCGGCCTGTTTTCGGCCGATCCGCGCAAGGACCCGACTGCACGTCTGATCGAGGAAGCCCGCGCCGGCGACGAGACACTCGAGCGCATCGCGGGAGGTGCCGGTTCGGCGCTTGGGCGCGGTGGCATGCTGACCAAAGTGTTGGCTGCCAAGCGTGCGGCCGGCAGTGGTGCCAACACTGTGATTGCCTGGGGTCGTGAGCCCGACGTCTTGCTCCGCCTGGCGCGGGGTGAATCGATCGGGACCACCCTGCGGGCTGCGACCGCGAAGCTGGCTGCACGCAAGCAATGGATGGCCGATCACCTGCAACTTCGCGGGGCCGTCGTGGTTGACGCCGGTGCGGTTCAGAAGCTGCGCAGCGAGGGTAAGAGCCTGCTGCCGATCGGCGTGGTGGCGGTGGACGGCGAATTCGCGCGCGGTGACGTCATTGCAGTGCGCGCCTACGATGGCATCGAGATCGCGCGGGGCTTGGCCAACTATTCAGCCGCCGAGACACGTCTGATCGCGCGCAGGCCCTCCTCCCAGATTGCAACCACGCTCGGGTACGCCGCCGAGCCTGAGCTGGTTCACCGCGACAACCTGGTGCTCCTCTAGAAGCAGAAGCGCCTCCGTTTCGCGTTGCCGGATCTACTCCGCAGGGTCGCTGTTTGGCTTGACGCTGTCGGGCGGCATGGTGTCCTCGCGCCAAGGACCGCGCATTCCCCCGCGCAGATATCGGTTGTGATGGCTTGGCCGTGGCAGGTGTCGAGACAACTCGGTCAGCGCCATCTGATAGACGCCTCGCTTGAACTCGATCACCACGTCCAGCGGCACCCAGTAATCGTTCCAGCGCCACGCGTCGAACTCCGGATGGTCCGTCGCACGCAAGTTCAGGTCGCTGTCACGACCTACGAGACGCAGTAGGAACCAGATCTGCTTCTGCCCTCGGTAGTGGCCGCGCGCGTCGCGCCGGATGTAGTGGTCCGGTACCTCGTAGCGCAGCCAGTCGCGCGTGCGCGCAATGACTTGCACGTGTTCGGGTTTCAGCCCCACCTCCTCGTGCAACTCGCGCAACATAGCCTGCTCGGGCGATTCGCCGTGCTTGATACCACCCTGCGGAAACTGCCAGGAATGAGTGCGGAGCCGCTTGCCCCAAAAGACCTGGTTGCGCGCGTTGAGCAGGATGATGCCGACGTTCGGCCTGAAGCCGTCACGGTCGAGCATAATCAGACCCCAATTCTTGAACTGATTTGATTTTGCACCGGCCCGGTGCGGCGCGCGATCACTCGGTTTCCCGCATCAGGGGCTTGGTTGCCGGTGCAGCGTGGTGCCGCGAGCGGTCGAGTGCCATGCCCATGAAAGCCTCCCAGTTCTTCATTTCCACGCTCAAGGAAGCGCCTGCAGACGCGGAAGTCGTCAGCCACCAGTTGATGATGCGCGCAGGGTTCATCAAGCGCCTTGGCGCCGGCATCTACAGCTACATGCCGATGGGGCTGCGCGTGATCCGCAAGGTCGAGGCGATCATCCGACAAGAGATGGATCGCGCAGGCGCCGTCGAATTGCTGATGCCTGTGGTGCAGCCTGCCGAACTCTGGATGGAGACAGGACGTTTCCAGGCTTACGGCCCTGAGCTGCTGCGCGTAAAGGACCGGCACGAGCGAGACTACGTGATCCAGCCGACCAGCGAAGAAGTCATCACCGACATCGCGCGCCAGGAACTGCGCAGCTACAAGCAACTGCCACGCAACTTCTATCACATCCAGACCAAGTTCCGTGATGAGCGCAGGCCTCGCTTCGGCGTCATGCGCGGGCGCGAGTTCACGATGAAGGACGCGTACTCGTTCGACCGCGACAAGGCCGCCGCACTGAAGAGCTACCAGGCCATGTACGACGCGTACTGTCGCATCTTCGATCGCTTCGGCTTGCAGTACCGTGCCGTAGCGGCCGACACCGGCGCGATCGGTGGTGACGCATCGCACGAGTTCCAGGTCATTGCCGACACCGGTGAGGACGCGATCGCTTACTGCCCGACGAGTGACTATGCCGCCAATGTCGAGCTCGCGGAGGCGGTGTCCCTGCTCGCACAACGTGCCGCACCCAAGCAGTCGATGGCAAGGACGCCGACGCCCGGCAAGAGCACCTGCGAGGACGTCGCTGCGCTGCTCGACATTCCGCTGGCGACCACCGTGAAGTCGTTGGTGGTGGCCACCGACGACAGGAGCGATGCTGGCGACGTGCTCCAGACAACCGTCTGGCTGCTGCTCGTTCGTGGCGACCACAGCCTGAACGAGCTCAAGGCCAGCAAGGTGCCAGGCTTGACGACGGGCTTCCGGTTCGCAACTGCGTCCGAAATCGAGGATCACTTCGGGTGCAAGCCCGGCTACCTGGGGCCGATCGGCACACGCAAACCGGTAAGAGTGGTTGCGGACCGCACGGTCGCTCACATGGCCGACTTCGTCT
>JAOUIM010000010.1 GCA_029884035.1 Aquincola sp.
CGAAGAGACAACCCTTGGTGCTGCACCGCCGCCAGGCGCTGGCAGCGTTGCTGGCCACCGCGGCTGGCCCGATGCTGCTGTCCGCCTGTGGCGGCGGCGGCAGTGCCGTACCAGGCGCCGGTGGTGGCGCCGCGCAAGGCTTCATGGCCGGCCCGATCACCGGGCTGGGTTCGATCATCGTCGGCGGCGTGCGCTTCGACGACAACGGCGCGCACGTCGAGGACGAGGATGGCGCCGGCCACGACCGCAGCGAACTTCAACTGGGCATGATGGTCGAGGTCGAGTCGTCGGCGATCGACGACGGCACCGGCACCGCGGTGGCCTCGATGATCCGTTTCGGAAGCGAGATCAAGGGTCCGGTCGACGGGGTCGATTCCTCGACGCAAACAATCCGCGTGCTCGACCAGACGATCGAAGTCAGGGCCGAGACCGTGTTCGACCCGCGCCTGGCTGGTTTCGGCGCGCTGGCGCAGGGCCAGATCCTCGAGATCCATGCGCTGTTCGACAGCGCAACCAAGCGCTATGTGGCGACCCGGATCGAACTCGAGGACAGCGCCGACGCGTACCGGCTGCGGGGCATCGTCAGCCAGCTCGACACCATGGCGCGCACCTTCCACATCAACGACGCGGTGATCAGTTACGCCGACGTCGCCGACATCGATCTGCCGGCCGGCTTCGCCGACGGCTCGCGCGTGCGCGTGCGGCTGCAGACGGGCCGGACCACCGGCCCGTGGGTGGCGATCACGATCCGCAGTGGCCGGCGCCGAGTCGAGGACATCGGCGACGCGCGCGTGCGCGGCTTCGTCAGCGCCTTCTCGTCTGCGCAGCAGTTCGAGGTGAACGGCATCAAGGTCGATGCCACCAACGCCCGTTTCGAGCCGAACAGCAATTCGGTGCGCGAGGGCGTGCTGGTCGAAGTGCGCGGCCGCGCCCAGAACGGCACGATCGTTGCCTCGCGGGTGCGGGTGATCAATCGTGGCGACGACGACTGGCAGCGCGTCGAGCTGCACGGCACCGTGAGCGCGCTGAACACCGGCGAAATGACCTTCGTGCTGCGCGAGGTCACGGTGAACTACTCGCGCGTCGTCGAATGGCGCAATGGCGGCCCTGGCGACCTGAACGATGGTGACGCCCTCGAGGTCAAGGGCGTGTGGTCGGATGACCGCCGCGTCCTGTACGCCTTGCTCGTGAAATACGAGTGAGTGAAGGGGCGGCGACGGCGTGAGAACGTCGCCGCCGCTACCATCGGCACGAAATGACCGACCCCGCCGCCGCCCACGAATCGGCCCTGCATGCTGCGCTGGAGCGGCTGCTGGGCCCGCTCGCGCGCCTGGCGGTGGCTCGCGGTGTGCCCTTTGCGGTGGTCGACGAGATGCTGCGCGCGGCGTTCGTGGCCACGGCGCATGCGGCCCACCCGGGACTGCCCGAGCACCGGCGCACCAGCCGTGTCAGTGCCGCCACGGGCCTGAATCGCCGCGAGGTCAACAGGATCCTGGCTGCGAAGGCGACGGCGCAGGGGGTGCAGGAGGCCGCCGAAGCCGCCCCGGCGCCGCCTCGCTCCCCCGCGGCGATGGTGTTTGCACACTGGCGATCGGACGCCGCCTACCGAACGCGGGCGGGCGTACCGCGCGTGCTGCCGCGCACCGGGCCTGCGCCCAGCTTCGAATCGCTGGCGCACGAGGTGACGCGCGACGTGCACCCGCGTGCGCTGCTCGAGGAGCTGCTGAGACTGCAGCTGGCGACCCATGACACCGTGCGCGACACCGTGGCGCTGTCACGCGAGGCCTTCGTGCCGCGCGGCGACATGGCGCGCATGGCCCAGTGGATGGGTGCCAACGTCGGCGACCACATGCAGGCGGCGGTGGCCAACCTGCTGGGCCGCAAGCCCGAGTACTTCGAGCAGGCGATCGCCGCGCAGGGCCTGAGCGCCGAGTCGGTGGCTCAGGTACGGCCGCTCCTGCAGGCGCATTGGCAGCGCCTGACCGAGGAGCTGGTGCCTCTGCTCGAACGCCTGATCGAGCAGGATGCGGCCCGGACCGGATCTGACAACCCGAACTCCCACCGCGTGCGTCTGGGCCTGTACGGGTTCGATGACGCGCAGGACGCCCATTCACCTTCCGTTGCACCGCAGCCCGAAGAGGTCCGGCCGGCGGCACGTAAGCCTTCCAGGAAAGCCAAGTCATGATTCGCATCCCCACGCTGTCGAACTTCCTGCGAAGCGCGCTGGCCAGCGTGCTGTTGTGGTTGGCTGCCTGCGGCGGCGGTGTCGAGACCGGCGGCACCGGTGCCACCGGCGCCTTTATCGAAGGGCCGATCACGGGCTTCGGCTCGATCATCGTCGAGGGTGTCCGTTTCGACGAGAGCGCCGCACGCATCGAAGACGCCGACGGCGGCGGCATCGTGCGTGATGCGTTGCGCCTGGGCATGGTCGTCGAGGTCGAATCCAACCGGCCTGTCGACGACGGCAGTGGCGGACGCAATGCCACGGCCACGCGCGTGCGCGTTGGCGGGTCGCTGGTGGGGCCGCTGGAGGCCGTCACCCCGGGCGGGAACTTCATCCGCGTTCTCGGCCAGTTGGTGCGGCTGACGCCGGCCACGGTGTTCGAGGGAGTGACGGGCGGAGTGGGCGGCCTGAATCCAAACGTCGACGTGCTGGAGGTCCACGGTTATCCGAGCCCCGAGGCTGCACTTTCGGACATGGTGGCCACGCGTGTCGAACGGCGCAGCAGCGCACCCGCTCGGTTCCGAGTGCGCGGCATCGCGCGCGACGTGACTCCGGCGGGCACACCACCGACCCTGCGCGTGGGCACCGCGGTGTTCGATCTCAGTGCCAGTGGTGTGCCGGGCGGGCTGGCCGACGGTAGCGTGGTGCGGATGGTCGTGGGCACTGCACAGTCCGCAGGGCGCTGGCCAGTGGTCACGGCAGTGGTCGAGTCGCGGCGGCTGGAGGACAGCGACCAGGCCGAGGTCGAGGGCCTGATCACGTCGCTCGCCACGCAGCGCAGCTTCTCGGTCAACGGGGTGCCGGTGGACGCGAGCAACGCAACGCTGCCGGCCACAGCGCTGGCGCTGGGCACGCGGGTCGAAGTCAAGGGGAGGGCAGGCAGCGGCGTGCTGGTCGCCTCCAGCGTGGAGCTGCGCACCGACCTCGACCTGATCAACGAAGGCATCGATCTGCGCGGCACGCTGTCGGGGTTGGACACCGTGGGCAAGACATTCCTGCTGCGCGGGGTCACGGTCTTCTATGGCGCGAATCCGCAATACGACCCGTCCGGCACCGGTGAGGCCAATCTGCAGACCAACCCCTGTGTGCGCGTGCGCGGGCAGCTGGACGCAGACCGCGTGCGAGTTCTTGCCACCCGGATCGAGTTCAATGGCAACTGCAGCCCATGACAGCGGGAGCAGCGCATTGCGCGTTCTGTTCGCGGCATTCGTGGCAGCCCTGGTGACCGCCTGCGCAACGACGCCGACCGGTCCCGGCACGGCCCGTGCCGAGGTGTTCGCTGCGGAGCGCGCATTCGCCCGAAGCATGGCCGAGCGCGACCTCGCAGCCTTCGGCCGCCACGTGGCCGAGGACAGTTTGTTCTTCGGTGGGCGCCAGGTACTTCGCGGGCGGGCGGCGGTGGTCGAGGGCTGGAAGGCGTACTTCGACGGCCCGACCGCGCCGTTCTCCTGGGAGCCCGATCAGGTCGAAGTGCTGGCCTCGGGCCAGCTCGCGCTATCCACCGGGCCGGTGCGAGATCCCAAGGGTGCAGTCATCGCACGCTTCAACTCGATCTGGCAGCGCCAGCAGGACGGGCGGTGGTTGGTGATCTTCGACAAGGGCAGCCCGCCGGACTGACGGCCCCTTGGGCCGGCCTGGCGCTGGCCCGCAGCCCGCCTCGGTCAGCCCTTGACGCGCGCCACGCGCACCACCGAGGGCGCGCGGCGCAGGGTGCGGATCACGTCGGCCAGGTGCTGTCGGTCGCGCACGGCCAGCGAGAGCTTCAGCTCGGTGGTTTCGCTGGCACGCTCTGGCCCCATGTCGATGTGCGTGATGTCCGTTTCGGTCGCGCTGACCGCCGCAGCCACCCGCGCGAGCACGCCCTTGCCGTTCGTCACCAGCACCGAAACCTCGGCGTCGAAGGGCCGCACCGGCTGCTCCGACCACTCGACCGGCAGCCAGCGTTCGCTGTCGCGCTCGTACAACCGCTTGCCGACCGCGCATTCGGCCGTGTGGATGGTCAGGCCCTCGCCACGGCCCAGGTAGCCGACGATGTCGTCACCGGGGATCGGGTGACAGCAGTTCGCGAGCTGGATCGACGCGCCTTCGCTGCCGTCGATCGTGACGAGGCCTTGCTGCGGCGCCAGGTCTTCCTCGGCGGCGCCGAAGTGGCGCAGCGACAGCGTCACTGCATCGGGCCGCTTGTCGCCGCGCTCGGCCATCAGGTGCGCCAGACGCTTGGCGACGATCGAGGCGATCTTTCGGCCCACGCCGATGTCGACCATCAGCTCGGCGCGCGAGCGGTTGCCGCTCCAGCGGGTGAGCAGCTGCCACAGCGCGGTGGCTGCGTCGTCGGTGGGGTCGGACGACGGCAGCAGCAGGCCTTCGGCGCGCAGGCTCTGTGCGAGCAGCCGCTCGCCAAGTGCGCGCGACTCCTCCTGCTCCATCGTCTTGAGGTGGTGGCGGATCTTCGAGCGCGCCCGCCCGGTGCGCACGAAGTTGAGCCAGCCCGGGTTGGGCCTTGCGCCTGGTGCGGTCGTGATTTCCACGACATCACCGCTCTTCAGCTCGGTACGCAGCGCGACCGCCTCGCCGTTGACGCTGGCCGCCACGCAGCGGTCGCCCACGTCGGAGTGGATCGCGTAGGCGAAATCGACCGGCGTGGCACCGCGCGGCAGCGACAGGATCTGCGATTTGGGCGTGAAGACATAGACCGCGTCCGGGTAGAGGTCGATCTTCACGTGCTCGAGGAACTCGGCCGCGTCGCGCGTGTCGTCCTGGATGTCGATCAAGCTCTTGAGCACCGTGGCGCCCAGGCGCTGCGCGTCGTGCTTCGTGCCGCTCTTGCTCTTGTACATCCAGTGCGCCGCGATACCGGCCTCGGCCACCGCGTGCATCGGCTCGGTGCGGATCTGGAACTCGACCGCCGTGCCCAGCGGGCTCACGACCGTCGTGTGCAGCGACTGGTAGCCGTTGGCCTTCGGGATCGCGATGTAGTCCTTGAAGCGCCCGGGCACCGGCTTGTAGAGCTGATGCAGCACGCCCAGCGCGAGGTAGCAGTCCTGCAGCTGCGGCACGACGATGCGAAAGCCGAACAGGTCGGTGACGTTGGCAAACGGCAGGTGCTTCTCGCGCATCTTGCGGAAGATCGAATAGACGGTCTTCTCGCGGCCATGCACCTGCACCTTCAGCCTGGCCGCGGCGAACGCGTGCTCGACGTCCTTCTGCACCCGCTCGACGATGTCACGCCGCGTCCCGCGCGCACGTGCCAGGGCCTTCGACAGCGCGCCGTACCGCCAGGGGTAGAGCTGGGCAAAGGACAGCTCTTGCAGCTCGCGGTAGATCTGGTTCAGCCCCAGCCGATGCGCGATCGGCGCATAGATGTCGATCGTCTCGCGCGCGATGCGGCTGCGCTTGTCGGGCGCCATCGCCGAAAGCGTGCGCATGTTGTGCAACCGGTCGGCGAGCTTGACCAGGATCACGCGCACGTCGCGTGCCATCGCCAGCAGCATCTTGCGGAACGACTCGGCCTGCGATTCCTCCCGGGTGGAGAAGTGCAGCTTGTCGAGCTTGGTTAGGCCATCGACCAGCTCGGCAGTGGGTGCGCCGAAGCGCTCGATCAACTGCGCCTTGGTGACGCCGCGATCCTCGATGGTGTCGTGCATCAGTGCGGCCATCACCGCCTGCACGTCGAGCTTCCAGTCGGCCACCAGGCCGGCGACCGCGGTCGGATGCGTGATGTACGGCAGACCGCTGGCGCGGAACTGGCCCAGGTGCGCCTCGTCGGCGAACTTGTAGGCCTCGCGAACCAGCTTCAGCTCGGGCTTGCTCAGGTAGCCGAGCCGTGCGGCCAGGCCCGCGAAGTCATTGGCCTCGGGACGCTGCGCGGCGGCCGCCGCCGCACGATCCCGCCCCGGCTGCAGCAGTGCGCTGGGCAGCAGTTCGGCGGCGAAGGACCGTATTCCCACGGCCCTTATGGTCCCACAAACGACGAGGGCGCTCCTCGGAGCGCCCTTTCACGACAGGATGCAGCGCAGCAGCGTCAGATCGGCACCTTGCGCAGCATCTCGAGGCCGACCGCGCCGGCGGCGATTTCGCGCAGCGCCGTCACGCCGGGCTTGTTGCCCCGGGACTCGACCTTCGCTGCGTGGCCCTGGCTCAGCATGCGTGCACGGTAGGTCGCGGCCAGCACGAGCTGGAAACGGTTCGGGATCATTTCCAGGCAGTCTTCGACGGTGATGCGGGCCATGGGCGGTCGGTCCTCGGAGGAGTTCAGTCGATATGGAGTGCCGCGAATACGGCGGACTTGTTGCGCCGCTGGGCGGCGTACTTCAGGCGCTGGGAATGGACGACGGTCTTCAGGTCGAAAAGGGCCGTCTCGAAGAGGGCGTTGATTATAACGAAGTCGAAGTCCCGGGCGTGGGCGACCTCCTCGCGCGCATTCGCGAGGCGCTGCTCGATGACTTCGGCACCGTCCTCACCCCGGCGCTGCAGGCGCAGCCGCAGTTCGTCCCAAGACGGCGGCAGGATGAAGATCAGCACCGCATGCTCGAACAGGCGCTTGATCTGCAGCGCGCCCTGCCAGTCGATCTCGAGCACGACGTCCTCGCCGCGCTGTAGCCGGTCCTGGATGGCGACGCGCGAGGTGCCGTAGAGCCTGCCGTGCACCTGCGCCCATTCGAAGAATTCGCCGCGCTCGGCCATGGCGCGGAACTCGGTCTCGTCGACGAACCAGTACTCGCGGCCGTGCTGCTCCTGACCGCGCGGGGCGCGCGTCGTGTGCGATACCGATACCGCGAGGTGCGAGTCGAGCTCCAGCAGTGCCTTCACGAGGCTGGACTTGCCGGCCCCGCTGGGCGCGGCGACGACAAATAGATTGCCCGGGGTTTCCATCCTGATCCTCGCCCTTACTCGAGATTCTGGACCTGCTCGCGCATCTGCTCGATCGCGACCTTCATCTCGAGCGACACGTTCGTCACTTCCAGTGCGGCGGATTTCGAGCCCAGCGTGTTTGCTTCGCGATGCAACTCCTGGATCAGGAAGTCCAGCCGCTTGCCGACCTCTCCACCCGCCGCGAGCAAGCGCTCGACCTCGTCGAGGTGGGCCGCCAACCGCGCGAGCTCTTCGGCGACATCGATGCGGATCGCAAACGCCGCGGCCTCGTTGAGCGCCCGCTCGTGCAGCGCCTCCGCCGGCACGGTGTTCGCAGCGCCCGAGGCCGCCAGCGCCTCCTGCCAGCGTTCGAGAAAGCGCTCGCGCTGCCGCTGCACGACCGCGGGCACGAGCGGCCGCGCCCGCTCGGCCAACGCACGCAGGTGGGTGACACGTTCGCGCAGCACCACGACCAGCTTCGCGCCCTCGCGCTCCCGCGCGGCGCGCAGGCCCGCGAGCGCCTCGCGCGCGGCGGCCAGCGCCTGTTCATCGAGCGCGGAGGCCGGTGCACCGCCACGGCACCATTGCAGCGCTTCGTGCACCGACAGCGGCGCCGCCCTGGGCAGCCACGACAGGACCTGGGACTCGACGTGCACCAGCCGACTGAGCTGTTCCGCGCCGGGTAGGGGCAGGTCGCCTGCCGCTTCGCGCGAAGTCGACAGCCGCAACTCGACCTTGCCGCGCTTGAGCGCGCCGGCCACGAGCTCGCGCAGCGCGGGCTCGAGTGCACGCAAGTCATCGGGAAGGCGCAGCGCCAGATCGAGGAATCGGCCATTGACCGAGCGCACTTCAGCGACGACCGAGGGCCCCGGCGGACCACCGTCGCCTGCCCGCAAACCCGCGCCAGCGCTGGCGCTGGCGTATCCGGTCATGCTGTAGACTGACATCGATCCTTCGAGCGCGCGCGCAAACCACCGATTATGTCAAAGCCCAAACCCGCCCCGTTGCCTGCAGGCACCGTGGTTGGCGGCTACCAGATCATCAAGAAACTGGCGGCCGGGGGCTTCGGAGTGGTCTACCTTGCCGAGGACGAGGAACGCCGCCTCGTCGCGCTGAAGGAATACCTGCCCGCCTCGCTTGCCGAGCGCTCCCCTGGCGAACTCACACCGCGTGTCAAGCCCGACAAGCTGCCGCTGTACCGGTTGGGCCTGAAGAGTTTCTTCGAGGAAGGCCGATCACTCGCGCAGATCAGCCACCCGAGCGTGGTCTCGGTGCTGAACTTCTTCCGCGAGAACGAGACCGTCTACATGGTGATGAACTACCTGCAGGGTGACACCCTGCAGGACTTCATCGTCACCGCGCGCGACTTGAAGCGCGACAAGGTGTTTCGCGAATCGACGATCCGCAGCCTGTTCGACGAGATCCTGCGCGGCTTGCGCATCGTCCACCAGCACAAGATGCTGCACCTGGACATCAAGCCGGCCAACATCTTCATCACCAACGACAACAAGGCGGTGCTGCTGGACTTCGGCGCGGCTCGAGAAGTGCTGAGCAAGGAAGGCAACTTCATCCGTCCGATGTACACACCGGGCTTCGCGGCACCCGAGATGTACCGCCGCGACGGTTCGCTCGGCCCGTGGACCGACATCTACGCCATCGGTGCCTGTGTCTACGCCTGCATGCAGGGCTACCCGCCGAACGACGCGCCGGCGCGCATCGAGAAGGACCGCCTGGCGCTGTCGCTTTCCCGGCTGCGCAACGTCTACTCGGACAACCTCATCGAGGTCACCGAGTGGTGCATGTCGCTGGACCCGCTGTCGCGGCCGCAGTCGGTGTTCGCTCTGCAGAAGGAGCTAGCGCGCGAGACCGAGCGCCGCTACACCAAGCTCAGCTTCAGCGAGCGGCTGAAGCTGCAGCTCGAGAACCTGAAGACCGGCGCGAAAGCCTGATGTTGGCCCCCAAGCTCACTCCGCTCGCTGCCCCCCGAGGGGGCGCAACGCCAAGACCAAGCGCGGCGCAGGTCAAGCCTGCGCCTTGGCGGCCCGGCGGGCGTTGACATGCGCTTCTCGGTCTACCAGGTCAGCCGCAAGGGTGGCCGCGAGAAGAACGAAGACCGCATGGGCTATTGCTACACGCGGGACTCGGGGCTGTTCGCGTTGGCCGACGGCATGGGTGGCCACCCGGAGGGCGAGGTCGCCTCGCAACTGGCACTGCAAACGCTGGCTGCACTGTTTCAGCGTGATGCCAAGCCGACGCTGGCCGACCCGCTGCGCTTCCTGCATGACTCGATCATTGCCGGCCACCACCAGTTGCTGCGCTACGCGACCGAGCGCGCGCTGATGGACACGCCGCGCACCACGGTGGTGGCCTGCGTGATGCAGGGCAATGCCGCGTACTGGGCACACTGCGGCGATTCGCGCCTGTATCTGGTGCGCGACGGCAAGCTGATCGCCCGCACGCGCGATCACTCCTATTCGGAGCTGCAGGAAACGCTGTCGCATGTCGTGCCGATGGGCGAGAAGTTCAATCGCAACGTGCTGTTCACCTGCCTGGGCAGCCCGGGCAAGCCGGTGATCGACACGGCCGGACCGCTGCTGCTGCATGCAGGGGACCGCGTGCTGCTGTGCTCCGACGGCCTGTGGGGCAGCGTGTCCGACGCGGACGTGACCGAACAGCTGTCGCAGCGGCCGATCTCCGACGCGGTGCCCGAGCTGGTCGAGCGTGCCTTGCGCCACGCGGGCACGAAGAGCGACAACGTGACCGTGATCGCGGCCGAGTGGGAAGGCACCGAGGACAGCGACAGCACCAGCGGCATCTCGACCCAGAGCCTGGGCGAGGAGGTGTTCGCCTCGACGATCCAGGCTGGCGTGGTGGTCGGCGATGTACCGGTCGACGAACTCGACGAGGCCGAGATCGAGCGTTCGATCAAGGAGATCAACGACGCAATCCGCCGCTCCAACGAGAAGAAGGCCTAGCCCCCGCGCATGACGACATTCGAACGCAGCGGCGGCCGGGCCGCCCACGCGCTGCGGGCGCTGACCATCGAGCGCGGCCACACCAAGCATGCCGAGGGGTCGGTGCTGATCTCGTTCGGCGACACGCGGGTGCTGTGCACGGCTTCCGTCGAGGACAAGGTGCCGCCGCACAAGCGCGGCAGCGGCGAGGGCTGGGTCACGGCCGAATACGGCATGTTGCCTCGCGCCACGCACACGCGCGGCGATCGCGAGGCGGCGCGGGGCAAGCAGAGCGGTCGCACGCAGGAGATACAGCGCCTGATCGGCCGCTCGCTGCGCGCGGTGTTCGACCTCAAGGCGCTGGGCGAGCGAACGATCACGCTGGATTGCGACGTGATCCAGGCCGATGGCGGCACACGCACCGCGGCGATCACTGGTGCCTTCGTTGCGGCGCACGACGCGGTATCGACGCTGCTGGCATCCGGCAAGCTTGCGGCCAGCCCGATCCGCGATCACGTCGCCGCGATCTCCGTGGGCATCGTGCAGGGCGTGCCGCTGCTCGACCTCGAGTACACCGAGGATTCGGCCTGTGACACCGACATGAACGTGGTGATGACCGGGGCCGGACATTTCGTCGAGGTCCAGGGCACGGCCGAGGGCGCGGCGTTCACGCGAGCGCAGATGGATGCGTTGCTGGCGCTGGCCACACGCGGTATCGCCGATCTGGTGACCGCGCAGAAGTCGGCATTGGCTGCGCCGCTGCTTACGTGAAGATCGTTTTGGCGTCGAACAACGCCAAGAAGCTCGCCGAACTGCAATCGCTCTTTTGCGACCTGCCGATCCAACTGGTCGCGCAGGGCGCGCTCGGGGTGATCGAGGCCGAGGAGCCGCACGTCACGTTCGTCGAGAACGCGCTCGCCAAGGCGCGCAACGCAGCCCGCGCCACCGGGTTGCCGGCCATCGCCGACGATTCCGGACTGTGTGTCGACGCGCTCGGCGGCGCGCCGGGCGTGCAATCGGCGGTCTATGCGCCGGCGCCGCCGGCTGCCGCCGACCGCGAGGCGCAACGACGCGTGCAGGACGCGGCCAACAACGCGTTGCTGCTTCAGCGTGTGCAGGGCCGACCCGATCGCCGCTGCCGCTTCGTCAGCACGCTCGTCGCCCTGCGCCATGCCGACGACCCCGAGCCGCTGATCGCCTATGGTCGTTGGGAGGCCACGCTGCTCGACGCGCCGCGGGGCTCGGGTGGTTTCGGCTACGACCCGCTGGTGTGGATCGAGTCGCTGGGCGCCAGCGTGGCCGAGCTCGATGCAGTGACCAAGAACCGGTCGAGCCACCGTGCGCTCGCTGCGACCCAGATGCGCGCGTTGATGCGCCAGGCGTGGAACCTGCTGCCACCGTGAGCACGTCGGCCATCCGGGTCCATCGGCGCGGCGAGGCCGGCATCGCGCTGGCGACCTTGCCACCGCTGTCGCTGTACGTTCACCTGCCTTGGTGCCTGAAAAAGTGCCCGTACTGCGACTTCAACAGCCACGAACTGGCCCCCCAGACGCCTGCGGCGCCGGCCCCCCGAGGGGGCGTGTCCGGCTTGGGGCGGCCCGGCGCCGGACTGCGTCCCGTCGTGATCCCCGAGGCCCGCTACCTCGATGCGCTGATCGCCGATCTCGAAGCCTCGTTGCCGCAGGTCTGGGGCCGCCGCGTGATCAGCGTGTTCATCGGCGGCGGCACACCCAGCCTGTTTTCGTCCGAGTCGATCGCGCGGCTGGTTGCCGACGTGCGTGCAAGGCTGCCGCTTGCGCCCGGCTGCGAGATCACGCTCGAGGCGAATCCCGGCACCTTCGAGCGCGAACGCTTCCGCGCGTTCCGCGCTGCGGGCATCACGCGCCTGTCGGTCGGTGTGCAGAGCTTCGACAACCGCGCGCTCGGCGCGATCGGCCGCGTGCATGATGCGGCGCAGGCCCGGGCCGCCGTGGCCGAGGCGCGCGAGGCCTTCGACACCTTCAACATCGACCTGATGTACGCGCTGCCGGGCCAGACGTTGGCGATGCTCGACGCCGATCTCGACGCTGCCCTGGCGTACGCACCGCCGCATCTGTCGATCTACCATCTGACGATCGAGCCGAACACGACTTTCGCGCTCGCGCCGCCCGAGCGGCCTGATGACGACGCCGCGAGCCAGATGCTCGATCGCATCGTCGCGCGCACCACGAGCGCGGGTCTGCAGCGCTACGAGGTCTCGGCTTTCGCACAGCCGGGCCACCGTTGCGTGCACAACCTCAACTACTGGCAGTTCGGCGACTATCTCGGCATCGGCGCGGGCGCCCACGGCAAGCTCAGTTTTCCGGACCGCATCACACGCCAGGTGCGCTGGCGCGAGCCTGTGATGTACATGGATCGCGCGCTGGCCGGGCAGCCGATCTCCAACGAACACATCGTCACGCGCGACGAGTTGCCCTTCGAATACATGCTCAACGCGCTGCGGCTGGCCGAAGGATTCGACCTTGCTCGCTTTACCGACCGCACCGGCCTGACCGTCGCCGATGTCGATGCCCGTCTGGCCGACGCCGAGCGTCGCGGCCTCGTCACGCGCGACGCCGCGCGCGTGTGGCCGACACCGCGCGGCTTCGATTTCCTGAGCGACCTGCAGGCGCTGTTCCTCTGACCTTGGTCTCATCCAGGCCGCGCTGGGACCGCGCCAATTCGTCGAGCAGCCAGTCGCGCAGCGCGAGCAGCGGCGGCCACGCGCGCAGGCCCTCCGGAAACGCCAGCCAGTAGGCATAGGCTTGCTCTTCCTGGAGTTCGATCGGCGACAGGCGCACGAGCCGGCCCTCGCGAAGCGCGTCGGCCGCCAGGATCTCGCGCGCCAGTGCCAGCCCCAGGTTCTGCTCGGCCGCCTGCAGCATCAGGCCCGCATCGTTGAAGGCGGCCACCGGATTGACCCGCGTGCGCACGCCCGACAGCGCGAACCAGTGCTGCCAAAGCGTCGGGCTGCCGAGCAACGGCTCGTCGGCCAGCGCCGCGGCGTCGCGCCCGGACAGGCGGTGTGCGGCCTCGGGTGAGCCCACCACGATCAGCGGCGAGTCGGTCAGGCAGACCGACTCGAGGCCGCGCCATTGGCCGCTGCCCTGTCGAAGCGCCGCGTGGAAGCCCTCGCGCTGCAGGTCGATCACGTTCTGCGACGTGTGCAGTTCGATGCCGATGTCCGGGTGGCGTTCACGCCAGCGGCCCATGCGCGGCAGGAGCCAGCGTTGCGCGAACGAGTTCAGCAGCGTGATGCGGATGCGCTGCGACTCGTCGCCCGACGCTGCGGCAGCCGCGCGCAGGCCGTCGTCGAGCTGCGCGAGCGCGGGCTCTACGGCGCGCAGCAGCGCCGCACCGGCGGCATTGAGCACGACGCGGCGGCCGCGCCGATCGAACAGCGCGAAGCCGATCTGCGACTCGAGCAGCTTGATCTGCTGGCTCACGGCGCTGTGCGTCAGGTGCAACTCCTCGGCCGCGGCGCGCAGGTTGGCCAGGCGGGCGACGACGCGGAACGCGGGCAGGGTGTGCAGCGGCAGGCGCAGCGGGCTTGGCATGCTGGTAAGTTTGCCTTACCAGCGTGGCGCAAACAAGTCGCTTCCAAAGGGGCGTGTGGGCACCTAATCTGACCAGTACGCCTTCAACACCTGGAGCCCCTCATGAACACCCGGATCTTCCCACTGCACCGCCCGCTCTACGACGTGCTGGCCGAGGCGACGCGCGACGCGCTGTCGCGGCTGCGCCAGTCCTGGCTCGCTTACCGCGAACGCCGCCAGGTGGAACTCGCTGAACGCGAGCTGCTCGCGCTGAGTGCGCGCACGCTCGAGGACATCGGTGCGCCGTATGGCCTGATCGGCCAGCGCCGGTGGCAAGACGAGCGCCAAGGCGTCGAGCGCGACCGCCTGCTCGACCGGCACGGGTGGTGAGCCGCGCGACCCTCGGTGCCGGGTGGTCCCGTGCGGTGTCGCGGCGCGGCGGTGCTGCCGGACGGGCCGCGCAACGCGGGTCAGCTCGTCACGCCGCTGCGAGGGCACGCTGCTAGACTGCCCGTGCCGTGCCGACGCCTCCCGCGCCCCCTGTGCCCACGGCCGCACCCGCGCTGCGGCTGGAAACGGCGCTCGCGCTGCTGGCGCAGTCGGGGCAGTCGCCCCCGGACGGCGCGCCGGGCAGCACGGCGTGGCTGCAGGGCCTGATCGACGGGCTGTGCCAGCTGTCCAGCCGCGACGCGCTCACCGGGCTGGCCAACCGCCGCCACTTCGAATCGGTGCTCGCACGTGAACTCGACCGCGTCGCACGCGCGGGCGAGCCTGCATTGCTGCTCCTGGTGGACATCGATCGCTTCAAGGCCGTCAACGACAAGCATGGCCACCACGCCGGCGACCTGGTGCTCAAGGCAGTGGCTGCGACCCTGCTCGAATGCGTGCGCCCGATGGACACGGTGGCGCGCATCGGCGGCGAGGAGTTCGCGGTGGCGCTTCCCAACTGCCCGCCTGCATTCGGCCCCATGGTGGCCGAGCGCATCCGTTCGCGCATCGAGCGCCTGCGGGTCGCGATCGGGCTCGCCGATCCGATTTCGGTGACCGCGAGCCTGGGTGGCGCGTTCGCGCCGCAATGGGTCCGCTCGAACCTCACGCTGTGGCTCGAGCGTGCCGACAAGCAGCTCTACATCGCCAAGCAGTCCGGACGCAACCGCGCCGAGTTCGAGCCCGCGGTGGTGTCGCAGGTCAGCGCCGAGGAGAAGGGCCTGCTGTTCGGTACCACGCGCTGGGAGACGGGCGATACGACTTACCCGGAGTTTCCGCCGTCGACCCACACATGAGCATCGCCACTACCCGAGCCGGCCCGCGCGCGCGCATCACCGCCATCACCAGCGGCAAGGGTGGGGTGGGCAAGACCTTTGTCGCGGCCAACCTCGCCGCAGCACTGGCCGCGAGCGGCCAGCGTGTGCTCGTGCTCGATGCCGACCTCGGTCTGGCGAACCTGGACGTGGTGCTCAACTTGTTTCCGAAGATCACGCTGCACGACGTGTTCACCGGCGTACGCACGATCGACGAGGCGCTCACCGAGGTCTCGGGCGGTTTCACCGTGCTGCTCGCGGGTTCGGGCCTGGTGGAGTACTCACGCCTGACCTCCGATGTGCGCGAGATGCTTGTCGAGTCGATCGCGACGGTGGCGCCGCAATTCGACCATGTGCTGCTCGACACCGGTGCGGGCATCTCCGACGTGGTGCTTTACACGGTGTCGCTCGCCGACGACGTGCTGGTGGTCGCCACCCCCGAGCCGACCTCGCTCACCGATGCCTACGCGACGATCAAGGTGCTCGCGTCCACCCAGGGGCGGCGCGCCATCCGGCTGGTGGTGAACCAGAAGTTGCCGGGCAACGATGGCCGCAGCGTTCGAAACCAGTTGCAGCTCGTCGTCGACCGCTATGTCAGCCCCGGCCTGGACGCACCGATCGCGATCGAACTGCTCGGCGAAGTGCCCACCGACGACGCGGTGCGCGAGGCGGTGCGCCGCCGCCAGCTGTTGCACGAGTGCTACCCCGGATCGCCTGCGGCGCAGGCGATCGCCGCGGTGGCCACGCGCATGCTTCAGGGCAGTGGCTGAGCCGACCGGCACGACCACCAGCGCGTTCGACGCGATCGGCGGTGAGCCCGGGGTGCGCGCCCTCGTCGATCGGTTCTACGACCTGATGGACCTCGAGCCGGCGTACGCGGGAATCCGCCGTCTGCACGGCACGAACCTCGACCATGCGCGCGACAAGCTGCACTGGTTCCTGTGCGGCTGGCTCGGCGGGCCCGACCTGTACGTACAGCGCTTCGGCCACCCGCGGCTGCGCGCGCGCCACCTGCCGTTTGCGATCGGCATCGCCGAACGCGACCAGTGGATGGCCTGCATGGGCCAGGCCATGAGCGAGTGCGGTGTCGAACCAGCGCTCGCCGAGCGGCTGACCGCGGCGTTCTTCAACACCGCCGACTGGATGCGCAACCGCGGCGGCTGATGCCTATGCCTTGCGGCGGCGTGCCATGAAGCCCACGGCGGCCAGGCCGGCGAGCATCAGCGCGTAGGTCGAGGGCTCGGGCACCGGCGCGGCGACGAAATTGACGCCCACCTTGTAATCGTCGAAGTCACGATCGCCGGAGTACGCATCGTTGAAGCCGAGGACGTACTGGAACCCGTGGCTCGCGCCGCCATAGCTGGCCATCACATTGCCGCCGTTGCGGTTGCTGATGATCGCGAACGACGGGTTGCTGTTGTCGGTGAACGATTGGCCGTTGCTGGCGCTGGCCCATCCGAACGGGTTCATGGTCATGAAGGTGAACGACGGCATCAGGTTGTCGGCCCCGACCACGAACGAGACGGTGCTGCCCAGCGCACTCTGCTCCGTAAGGACGCCGGCACTGCCGATGTTGAGCGAGAACGCGTTGGTCCAGCCCGATTCATTGCCGAGGTAGGAGAAGCTGAACGTCCCCGCACCGGTGGCAGTCAAGGTGCCGTACTGGAACCTCAGGTCGGCAAACGAGGTCGTGATCGACTGGCGATCGAAAGTGCCGTTGACCGTCGCGGTCGTGGCGTTGCCGATGCTTGCTGTCTGCGCCTGCACTGGCAAAGCCATGCTAACCGCGATGCCGAGCCCGGCCAACCCATAAGACACCTTGTGCATTCTGACTCCCTGAGTGTTCGAACCCCATGCCGACAACCTGCATGGGCGACGAGGAGAGCCTAGCAAAGCGCGCGTTCCAGAACCGGATTTCCCCTCGGAACCAAGGGCCGATTCGACCCCCCGGATCGAGGGACATCGCGATGGTCGATCCGGGTCAGCGCCCGCGCAGAAGAACGAGCAGCGCGCCATGGCCGCCATCGGCGGCGCTGGCCTGCGTGAACGCGATGACCTCGGTCTTCTGCACCAGCCACGCACGCACCTTGGCCTTGAGCACGGGCTCGCGCCCCGGCGAGCCGTTGCCCTTGCCATGGACGACGCGCACACAGCGCAGACCGTCGCGCTCGGCCTGGCGGATGAACGACGCGAGCGCCTCGCGCGCGGCATCGCGTGTCAGTCCGTGCAGATCGAGGTGGCGCTGTATCGACCACTGCCCGCGGCGCAACCGCGCCAGGACGTCGGGGCCGATGCCGTCGCGCCGGAAGCTCAGGCCCGCATCGGTGTCCAGCAGCGTGGTGACGTCGAGATCGTCGGACAGCGACGATGCCAGCGCCTGTGCCTCGTCGGCGATGCGCTGGCGGGGCAGCGGCTCGACCGGGCGCGGCGGCGACTCGGCGCGGTCCTGCGCGCGCAATGCCTGCACCGGCCCCACCGCATCCCGGAACAGATCGCGCCTGGCCTGCTCGTGGGCGAGCGCCACGCGTTCGCGGGCGAGCGCCTCGGCCTGTTCGCGGCGGTGGCGTGCCCGATCGGCTTGCAGCTTTTCGAGCTGTGCGCGCACCTCGGGGTTCACAACAGCCCCCGCTCGGCGAATGACACGCAGTTCGCACCGCCCACCACCACGTGGTCGAGCACGCGCACGTCCACCAATTGCATCGCCTGGCGCACCGCACCCGTGAGCGTCTCGTCGGCGCGCGAGGGTTCGGCCACGCCGCTGGGATGGTTGTGCGCGAGCACGACGGCTGCCGCATTGAGCGCCAGGGCGCGCCGCGCGATCTCGCGGGGGTGCACGCTCGTGTGCGTCAGCGTGCCGCGAAACAGGGTCTCCAGCGCGATCAGCCGGTGCTGGGCATCGAGGAACATCACCGCGAACGCCTCGTGGTCGAGACCGCGCAGATGCAGTGCCAGATAGTCCTTCACGCGCTGCGGTTGTTCGAACGCAGGGCGCTCGGCCAGCCGCTCCGCGAGCACACGGCGTGCGATCTCGAGCACCGCAGCGAGTTCGGCACGCTTGGCCGGGCCCAGGCCCTTGACCGCCTTCAGTCCGTCGGCGCCAGCGTCGAGCAGGCCCGCGAGGCCGTCGAATCGATCGAGCAGCGACTGCGCGAGTGCAAGCACACCCTGCCCCGGCAGGCCGGTGCGCAGCAGCAGCGCCAGCAATTCGACATCGGCAAGCGCGCCTGCGCCTCGCGCCAGCAGCTTTTCGCGGGGGCGCGCATCGGCAGGGAGGTGCTGCAATCCGGTCACGACGGGTGGGGAGGGGCCGCCTCGTAAAATCGCGGCCAGTCTATTGCAGCGAGCACGCCCTTGACCGCGATCCAGCCGGGGTCTTTCCTGACCCTGCACTACCGCCTGGCCGGCCCCGATGGGGCATCGCTGGTGGACACCTTCGACGAGCAGCCTGCGACCCTGACGCTGGGCACGGGCGAACTCGCGCCGGCGATGGAGCAGCGTCTGATCGGCCTGGCCGAGGGCACGCGACAAAGCTTCGACCTCGCGGCTGGTGAGGCCTTCGGTCATCGCAACCCCGCGCTGCTGCAGCGCGTGAAGCTCTCGTTGCTGCACGAGTTCGGTGACCCCGACACGCGCTATGGCGTCGGTGACGTGGTGCAGTTCCCCACGCCCGACGGGGCGGGCGCGTATGCCGGTGTCGTGCGCGAGGTCGGCACCGACTGGCTGCTGTTCGATTTCAACCACCCGCTCGCGGGCCAGCCCGTGCGGTTCGACGTGCACGTGATCGGGGTGCTGTAGTGGACGAGATCGTCCTCGCCGAGCCGCGCGGCTTCTGCGCCGGCGTCGACCGCGCGATCGAGATCGTCGAGCGCGCGCTCGTCAAGTTCGGCGCGCCGATCTACGTGCGCCACGAGATCGTGCACAACACCTATGTCGTCAACGACCTCAAGGCCAAGGGCGCGATCTTCATCGAGGAACTCGACGAAGTCCCCCCGGGCGCAACGCTCGTGTTCTCGGCGCACGGTGTGAGCCAGGCGGTGCGGCGCGAGGCGGCCGCCCGCGGCTTCTCGGTCTTCGATGCCACCTGCCCGCTCGTGACCAAGGTGCATGTCGAGGTGGCCAAGCTGCACAAGGAAGGCTACGAGTTCCTGATGATCGGCCACAAGGGCCACCCCGAGGTCGAGGGCACGATGGGCCAGCTGCACGAAGGCATCTACCTCGTCGAAGACGTGGCCGATGTCGCGGATGTGCCGGTGAAGGATCCTGATCGACTCGCGGTGGTGACACAAACCACGCTCAGCGTCGACGACACCGCCGACATCCTGGCCGCCGTGAAGAGGCGCTTCCCGAACGTGCGCCAGCCCAAGCACCAGGACATCTGCTACGCGACGCAGAACCGTCAGGACGCGGTCAAGGTGCTGTCGCCTCAGGTCGACGTCGTGATCGTCGTCGGTAGCCCGACGTCGAGCAACAGCAACCGCCTGCGCGAACTGGCCGGGCGCCTGGGCAAACCCGCCTACATGGTCGACGATGCCGATGCGTTGCGGCGCGAGTGGTTCACCGATGCGGGGCGCGTGGGCCTGACCGCCGGCGCCTCCGCCCCCGACGTGCTGGTGCAGCAGGTGATCAAGCGACTGCGCGAATTCGGCGCGCTGGCCGTGCGCAAGCTCGACGGCGTGGCCGAGACGGTGCATTTCCCGCTGCCCAAGGGTCTGGGGGACAAGTCGATGTCGGAGGTGGCAGCGTCGCGCTCTTCGAGCTAGCCGCTCGGATCCATCGCCCACCCCACCTTCACGCCCAAAGCCACACGCCATGCTCGACATCAACCTGCTGCGCCGCGACCTCGCCGGCGTGATCGCGGCGCTGAACAAGCGCAAGAGCCCGCAACCCTTCCTCGACGCCGAGCGCTATGCCGCGCTCGAGGCCGAGCGCAAGAAGATCCAGACCCGCACCGAGGAGTTGCAGGCGCGGCGCAATGCGTTGTCCAAGCAGATCGGCCAGTTGAAGGCCAAGGGTTCAGACACCGCGGCTGCAATGACCGAGGTCACCGCGCTCGGCGACGAACTGGCCGGCAGCGCGCGGCGCAACGACCAGGTGCAAGCCGATATCGCCGCAATGCTGATGGGCGTGCCCAACCTGCCGCACGACAGCGTGCCGGTGGGTGCCGACGAGACCGGCAACGTCGAGGTGCGCCGCTGGGGCACGCCGCGCACGTTCGATTTCACGCCGCGCGATCATGCCGACATCGGCCCGGCGCTGGGTATCGATTTCGACACCGGTGCGCGGCTGTCGGGTGCGCGCTTCACGTTCCTGCGAGGGCCCGCCGCGCGGCTGCACCGCGCACTGGCGCAGTTCATGCTCGACACGCAGACGCGCGAGCACGGCTATACCGAGTGCTACACGCCCTACATCGTCAACCGCGAGATCCTCGAGGGCACCGGACAGCTGCCCAAGTTCAAGGACGACATGTTTTGGGTGAATCGCGGCGGCGACGAGGATCGGCCCGAGCAGTACCTCATCAGCACGAGCGAGATCCCGCTGACCAACACCGTGCGTGAGCAGATCCTCGACGCCAAGGATCTGCCGATCAAGCTCACCGCGCACAGCCCGTGCTTTCGTTCCGAGGCCGGCAGCGCCGGGCGCGACACACGCGGCATGATCCGCCAGCACCAGTTCGACAAGGTCGAGATGGTGCAGGTGACCACGCCCGAGGGCAGCTACGACGCGCTCGAGCAGATGGTCGGCCACGCCGAGGCAATTCTGCAAAAGCTCGAACTGCCGTACCGCGTCGTCACCCTGTGCACTGGCGACATGGGCTTCGGCAGCACCAAGACCTACGACCTCGAGGTCTGGCTGCCGGGGCAGGGCGCCTACCGTGAGATCAGCTCGTGCAGCAACTGCGAGGCCTTCCAGGCGCGGCGCATGCAGGCGCGGTTCCGCAACGCCCAAGGCAAGACCGAGTTCGTGCACACGCTCAACGGCTCGGGGCTGGCGGTCGGCCGAACGCTGGTCGCGGTGGTCGAGAATCACCAGAGCGCCGACGGCTCGGTGCGCGTGCCTGCAGTGCTGCGCCCCTACCTGGGCGGCGCGGACGTGCTGCGGTGAGCGCCGAAGTCGCCGCGCTTGCGGCCGAACTGCTGCGGGCCTGGGACGCTGCCGAGTGCATCGCGCTGCCCTCCGCGCGGGCGGGTGGCCTCGCCACGCAGGAGGCCTATGCGGTGGCCGAGCGGCTGCGTCAGCTGCGCCTCGCGCGCGGCGAGCGGCAGGTGGGCTGGAAGATCGGCTTCACCAACCGCAGCATCTGGCCCCGCTACGGCGTGTACCAGCCGATGTGGGCGCCAGTGTGGGACACCACCACGCAGTGGCTCGACGGCACCTATACCACGCTGTCGCTCGCCGGCCTGTCGCAGCCGCGGCTGGAGCCCGAGATCGCGTTCGGCCTGGCGCGCACGCCGCGCGCGGGCATGACGCTCGAGGAGCTGCGCGACTGCATCGACTGGGTGGCGCACTCGTTCGAGGTTGTGCACACGCATTTCGAACAGTGGCGCTTCACCGCACCTGACACCGCCGCCGACTTCGCGTTGCACGGCCGCCTGCGCATTGGCCCCCGTGTGGCCGCGCGCGACTGGTCCACGCTGGGCGAAGATCTCGCGGTCCTGAAGGTCGAGCTCGCCTGCAACGGCGAAGTCAAGGACCGCGGCCTGGGCGCGATCGTGCTCGACGGCCCATTGCACGCGCTCAAGGCGATGGTCGAGTCGATGGCGGCCACCACGCCGCACTGGGCGATCGAGGCAGGCGATGCCGTCACCACCGGGACCATCACCGACGCCTGGCCGTTGGCGCAGGGTCAGCGCTGGGAAACGCGGCTGTCCGATCCACGCCTGTCGGCGCTGGTCCTGGAAACGGCGGCCTGAACGCAGGCCCTACAATTTGTGTCCCCCGCTGACCCCGGGGCCCCATCCAGGAGAGATGGCAGAGTGGTCGAATGCGCCGGACTCGAAATCCGGTTCACGGGTTCTCCCGTGACGAGGGTTCGAATCCCTCTCTCTCCGCCATTCTCGCTATGAGAATGCACCTGATCTGCATTGACCGATGCGGGCCAATCCGAACGCCGCGCCGGTTCTTCAGCGCACTGAGCCTGGAAGCACGTGTGCGAGGAGTTGCAGAGAGGTGCGGCCGCCTCTCGCTCAAACGGGTCAGGAGGCGACGATTCGCATGCACGCCCCTTCAGGACGCGAGGTGCGCGTTGCTCACTGAATGAATTTGGACGCCTCGTTCGAGAAGGCGCTCTCGTTGCCAGCGCCGTCCGTCGACGTCACAGCGAAGTAGTACGTGTAGCCTGAAGGCAGACCCGACACCGTAAAGCTCGTTGCGCTTCCAACGCTGACGCCGGCACCCAGACTCTGCAAGTAGGTGCCCGATTTGGTCCCGTAGTAGACGCGGTAGCCCTGTACCGCGCCGCTCGTCGGCGCGCTCCACTGCAACTGCGCGGATCCGACAGG
>JAOUIM010000275.1 GCA_029884035.1 Aquincola sp.
ACCACCGTGATGGAGCGCAGCTTCGCGCAGATGGCCGAGTTGCGCGTCGAGCAGGTGACGCAGCAGGAACGCAAGCGAATCGCCGCCGATCTGCACGACGACCTCGGCGCCAAGCTGCTGACGATTGTGCACACGAGCGAGAGCGAGCGCATCTCGACGCTCGCGCGGGAGGCGCTCGAGGAGATGCGGCTGTCGGTGCGCGGCCTCACCGGCAAGCCGGTCAAGCTGATCGACGCGCTGGGCGACTGGCGCGCCGAGGTGGTCGGCCGGCTGTCCCAGACCGGCGTCGAAGGCGAGTGGCAGGCCCCGACCGAGGACGTGCCGCAGACCCTGTCGGCGCGCGCCTACGTGCAGACGACGCGCATCCTGCGCGAGGCCGTCAACAACATCATCAAGCACAGCGGCGCGTCTCGCTGCTCGATCCGCTGCACGATCGACGCCGGGGACTTCCAGCTCAAGATCCAGGACAACGGCAAGGGCATTCCGCTCGAGTTGGACGGCCGGCTCGACCGTGGCCACGGCATGTCCAGCATGAAACACCGTGCCAAGCAGTTGCAGGGCCAGTGCCTGGTCGAGTCCGGGCCAGGCTACGGAACCGTGATCCGGCTCACGATTCCCCTCGAAAAACACACGCACTCGGGCTGAGCGCCGACGCCCGCGCTGATAGCATGCGCTGCAGTCGATTGCATCGACGAAGGGCTCGCCCATGAAGACCATCCTGCTGCTGGAAGACCTGCCCGAGATCCGCGCCTGGATGAAGGATCTGGTGCTTCGCGTCTTTCCCGACGGCCAGATCTCCGAATCCGCGCGCGTTCATGACGCGCTCGAACTGGTATCGGCGATCAAGTTCGACCTCGCACTGATCGACCTGGGCTTGCCCGACGGCTCCGGGGTCGCGGTGGTGGAGAAACTGCGCGACACGCAGAGCGATTGCCAGTCGGTCGTGGTGACGATCCACGACGACGACGACCATCTTTTCCCGGCGCTGCAGGCTGGCGCCTTCGGCTACATCCTCAAGGAGCAGGCGCGCGAGCTGATCGCCGAGCAGTTGCAGCGCATGGCCCAGGGTGAGCCGCCACTGTCGCCGTCGATCGCGCGCCGCGTGATTGCCTACTTTGCAGAGCAGACCAAGCCGCAAGCCAATGCGCTGCCCCACGTATCGCTGACCGAGCGCGAGAGCGAGGTGCTGCTGCGTGTGGCCAAGGGCTTCACGCTGCCCGAGATCGGCGTTCAGCTCGGGTTGTCGCGCCACACCATCGCCGATTACGTCAAGCAGATCTATCGCAAGCTCAACGTGAGCTCGCGCGCGGAGGCGGCGCTCGAAGCGCAACGCCTGGGCCTGTTCAGGCGATAGGCGCGCCGGCGCAGGGGCCGCCCCGCGCGGCCCGCGCTCATCCCGCTCGGCGACGCGAGCGTCGCCCGCCGGGCGGCGTCAATAATGCCGACATGATCGGCCGTCTCACCGGAACGCTCGCGGACAAGTCCCCGCCCCGACTGCTCGTCGACTGCAACGGCGTGGGCTACGAGGTCGACGTGCCGATGAGCACCTTCTACAACCTGCCTGCCCTCGGTGAACGCGTGATCCTGCTCACGCACCTGGTGGTGCGCGAGGACGCCGAACTGCTCTACGGCTTCCTGACCGCCACCGAACGCGCCACCTTCCGCGAATTGCTCAAGATCTCTGGCATCGGCCCGCGCACCGCGCTCGCGATCCTGTCAGGGCTGTCCGTGACCGAACTCGCCCAGGCGGTGGCGCAGCAGCAGGTGACTCGGCTGACCAAGGTGCCCGGCATCGGCAAGAAGACGGCCGAGCGGCTGCTGCTCGAACTCAAGGACCGGCTCGCGCCCGATCTCGGCGCGCCCGCGACGGTTGCCAGTGACGCGCAGGCCGACATCGTGCAGGCGCTGGTGGCGCTGGGCTACAACGAGCGTGAAGCCGGCGCGGCGCTCAAGGCGCTGCCGCGCGACGTCGGCGTGGCCGAGGGCATCAAGCTCGCGCTGAAGGCATTGTCCAAGTAGCGCGACCGTGCGCCCTCAGGCCGCCGCGGGATCGAGTCCCGCGAGCGCCTCGTCGAGCAGCGCCACGATCTGGCGCTGCTGCGCGCGGTGCTCGCCGTATAGCAGGGTCGATGCCTCACGGTGACGTGCGGCCAGATCCGGCTGCCCGAGGGCCTCGCACACCTGGGCCAGGCGCGCCCGTGCCATCGCGCGATCGTCGGTGTCGCAGGGCTCGGCAAGTGCCTGCTCGGCCGCGCCAGCGAGCGTGCGTGCGCGCTCGGTGCGCCCCAGCTGCAGCTCGCACCAGGCGCGGTCGGCCAGCAGGCACGGTGCAATGCGCTTCAGGCCTTCGGTCAGCGCGGTGTCGAAGTTCGCGGCGAAAAGCTCCAGTGCCTCGGTCCATCGCCCCTGCGCGGTAAGCACCTGGGCGCGCAGCATCGGCACCAGCGAGCCGAGCGAGGCGGTACCGATGCCGGCGTCGTAGTGCCCGATCGACTCGGCTCCCATCAGCGCCTGCGCGACGGCGCTGCGGTCGTCCGAGTCGTCGAACAGCAGCGCCATGCGCGCCTGGCTGGCGCGCATCCAGGCCTGGTTGTGCATCAGCGCCGACAGGTGCGACTCGTCGCCGTCGGCCACGGCATGCCGTCGCGACGCTTCGTACCAGCGCTGCCCGGTTTCCGCACGGCCGGCAAAGTGATAGGCGTAACCGGCCACCAGCGTGGCGCGCGCGCGGGCGCCGCGATGTTCGGGCGCCGCGGTGTCCAACGTTTCGCGCACCAGCGCGGCCATGCGCGGCATGTCGTCGTTGGCAAACGCCATATTGGCCAGCCATGCCGCTGCCGTGGCATGCAGCCGACGTGCCTGCGCTCCGCCTTCGCGTGCCAGCACATAGGCCGTCTCAACCATCTCCTGGGCATCCCGGCCGATCACGCTGTAGTAGCCGTGCAGCCCTTCGGCCAACGCCAGCCAGCCGCGCAGCAGGCGGTTGGCAGGCTGCCAGGCCAGCTGTGCGTTCAACTCGTCGATCGCCGCACGTGCGCGTTCGAGCTGGCCCTGGCGCGCCAGCAATGCGGCCCGTTCGGCACGCAGGCACTGTGCCTCGATCGGGTTCGTGCAGGCCTTGATCGCGGCATCGAGGGTGGCCAGCAGGCGCGAACGGGTGGTGGTGGCCATCTCAGGCGGTCAGCCGCGCGAGCGCCTCGGCGTATTTGGCCGCGGTCTTGTCGATCACCGCGGCCGGCAGCGACGGTGCCGGCGCGCGCTTGTTCCAGGGCTGGCCGTTCACGCGCGCGGCTTCGAGCCAGTCGCGCACGAACTGCTTGTCGTAGCTCGGCGGATTCTCGCCCTCGCGATAACTCTCCACAGGCCAGTAGCGTGACGAGTCCGGCGTCAGCACCTCATCCATCAGCGTGAGCGTGCCGGTCGCATCCAGGCCGAACTCGAACTTGGTGTCGGCGATCACTATCCCCTTCGTGAGCGCGTACGCCGCCGCCTCGCTGTACAGGCGAATCGAGATTGCGCGCACACGCTCGGCCAGCTCGCGCCCGATCAACGAAGCCGCCTGCTCGAAACTGATGTTCTCGTCGTGGGCCCCGGCCTCGGCCTTGGTGGCCGGCGTGAAGATCGGCGCCGGCAGCCGGGAGGCGTTCTTCAGCCCCGGTGGCAGTGCAATGCCGCATACGGACTGCGACTGCTGGTACTCCTTCCAGCCGCTGCCCGCGAGGTAGCCACGCACCACCGCCTCGATCGGCAGCGGCGCGAGGCGCTTGACGAGCATCGCGCGGCCGCGCACCTGCGCGCGCTCGTCGGGCGCGACCACGCTCTCGGGTTCCTCGCCGGTGAGGTGGTTGGGCACGACATGTTTGAGGCGCTCGAACCAGAACAGCGCCATGCGTGTGAGCAACTCGCCCTTGCCCGGGATCGGCTCGCCCATCACCACGTCGAAGGCCGACAGGCGGTCGCTCGCGACCATCAGCAGGCGGTCGTCGCCCACCGCATAGTTGTCGCGCACCTTGCCGCGGGCCAGCAGCGGCAAGGACTTGAGGTTCGACTGCAACAGGGCCTCGGGCATGGCGTCGATTCTATCGACGCCCCCTCGGCCCTCGGGGCGTCAGACCACCGTCTGTGCCAGCTCGCCGCGCGAGTAGCGCTTGGCCACTTCCGGCAGCGGCAGCGGCTTGATCTTCGCTGCCTGGCCCTCGCAGCCGAATTCCAGATAGCGCTGCTTGCAGATGCGGTAGGCCGCCTCGCGCGCCGGTTTCAACCACTCGCGGGCATCGAACTTCTCCGGGTTCTCGGCCAGGAACTTGCGGACCGCGCCGGTCATCGCCAGGCGGATGTCGGTATCGATGTTGATCTTGCGCACCCCGAACTTGATCGCCTCCTGGATCTCGGAGACCGGCACGCCGTAGGTCTCGCGCATCTTGCCGCCGTAGCGGTTGATCTCCGCCAGCAGATCCTGCGGCACCGAGGACGAGCCGTGCATCACCAGGTGCGTGTTCGGGATGCGGCGGTTGATCTCCTTGATGCGGTCGATCGCCAGGATGTCCCCGGTCGGCTTGCGCGTGAACTTGTAGGCGCCGTGGCTGGTGCCGATCGCGATCGCCAGCGCGTCGAGCTGGGTGCGCTTGACGAAGTCGGCCGCCTGTTCGGGGTCGGTGAGGAGCATCTCGCGCGTCATCGTGCCCTCGGCGCCGTGGCCGTCTTCCTTGTCGCCCTTCATGGTCTCGAGCGAGCCCAGGCAGCCGAGTTCGCCCTCGACCGTGACGCCCAGTGCATGGGCCATGTCGACCACCTTGCGCGTGACGTCGACGTTGTAGTCGTAGCTGGCGATCGACTTGCCGTCGGCCTCCAGGCTGCCATCCATCATCACCGACGAGAAGCCCAGCGCGATCGCGCCCTTGCACACGTCGGGGCTCTGGCCGTGGTCCTGGTGCATCACGAGTGGCACGCTCGGGTACTGCTCGATCGCCGCCAGGATCAGGTGCTTGATGAACGCCTCGCCGGCGTACTTGCGGGCGCCCGCGCTGGCCTGCAGGATGACCGGCGCACCGACCTCGGCCGCGGCGGTCATCACCGCCTGCACCTGCTCGAGGTTGTTGACGTTGAAGGCGGGGATGCCGTAGGTGTGCTCGGCGGCATGGTCGAGCAGCTGGCGCATGGAGACGAGTGGCATGGTGCGTCCTCGAAGTGGGTGAAACCGGGGTGGGATTGCCCAAATTCTAGGCGCCTGCCGCCCCGTGGCCAACGAAGGGCCACGCAAGGTCCAATCGCAGGGCGCGCCGACGCGTATGGCACGGCAACGGCTCTGCGTTCGGGAGGTGGATGCATCGCACTCGCTCGGTGCGCAGCGGTCCGCCACAGGCCACGAGTGCCAGCAGGGCCGCGTCCTTGGCCGAGAGCGCGATCGCCAGCCCGCCGACTCGCAGCCGCGGTGTGCCGAGCAGACACAA
>JAOUIM010000276.1 GCA_029884035.1 Aquincola sp.
CGCTCGTCGCCGTCGCGATCGTCGGGCTCGTCGCGGTCTCGGTGATCCGCTTTCCGGAGCATGTGGCGCCGAAGCCGGGGGCCTCGACAGGTCGCCCACTGGGCGAAATCGTGCGCCAGCCCGTATTCATCGTCGCCGTGGCCGCAGCCGCACTGGGCTACGGTGTGATGAACCTGCTGATGGCCGCCACGCCGATCGCAATGGCCCGTTGCGGCCTGCCCTTCTCCGACGCCGCCCTCGTGCTCGAGTGGCACGTGCTGGGCATGTTCGTGCCGGGTTTCTTCACCGGCCACCTGGTCAGGCGCTTCGGCGTGCTGCCGATCATGGCGACCGGCGTCGTCCTGAACGCGGTGTGCATCGCGGTCGCGCTGTCCGGCGTCGAGCTGATGCAGTTCCTGGTCGCGCTCTTCGTGCTGGGCGTAGGCTGGAACTTCCTCTACATCGGCGGGACCACGCTCGTGACGGAGGCCTACCGGCCCGAGGAGAAGAACAAGGCGCAAGGCGCGATGGACTTCTGCGTCTTCACGACGATGGCGTTCACCTCGTTCGCCTCCGGCGCACTGGTGACGACGCAAGGCTGGACGTGGCTCAACCTGGGATCGTTGCCCGCGGTGGCCCTGATGGCCGGCGGGATCGTCTGGATGACGATGTCTCGCCGCCGTGCCGCGGCTAGGGCGTCAGCACCTCAACGCCCTTCGGCGGCGTGAACTTGAATGCGTCGGCCGAGGTGGACACGTTGGTGGCCACGTCACTGAATGTCAGTCGCGAGCGCTGGCCGAAGCTGTCGACGAGCTCGATCGCCGCCAGCGTCGCGCCGCGAAAGCCCACGCGCAGCGATGTGAAGCCGATCGACTCGTCCTTCCTGCGCGCGGTCGCTTGCACCCACTCGAGGCCGTCGGCGGCGGCCTGAGCCTTGAGCTCGAAATCCTGCTCGAGTGCACCGCCGGCCAGCAGGGCCACCGGCGTGACGCCGAGCGCCTGTCCCATCGGTCGCACCGTGACCTGCTGCAGATCGACGTCGTACAGCCACAGCTTCGTACCGTCGCCGACGATCGTCTGCTCGTAGGGTCTCGTGTAGGCGAAGCGGAAGCGGTTCGGGCGCGCGAACTCGAAGCTTCCGCTCGAGATCTTCTTCTTCGCACCATCCGGCGACGTCACCACCTGGGTGAACGTCGCGCGCCCGGTCTTGGCCTCGCGTGCGAATTCGCGCAGCGCATCGACGGCGTCGGCCCGTGCGCCCGCGCAAGCGAGCCAGGCACACAGCACGAGCCAGCGCATCACTCGTCCCGTCTCGGGACCAGCAGATCGCGGTTGCCGTTGGTCGCCATCGCCGACACCAGGCCCGATTTCTCCATCTGCTCGAGCAGCCGCGCGGCGCGGTTGTAGCCGATCCGCAGGTGGCGCTGCACGAGCGAGATCGAGGCCCGTTTGTGCTGCAGGACGATCGCCACTGCCTGGTCGTACATCGGATCGCTTTCTCCATCGGTATCGACCGGGCCGCCACCAGCGGTGCCGGTCGCGTCGTCGTCAAGCGTGCCACCTTCGAGAATGCCCTCGATGTAATTTGGCTCGCCTTGCGCCTTGAGGTACTCCACAACGCGGTGCACCTCGTCGTCGCTGACAAATGCGCCGTGCACTCGGACCGGATTTGGAATCTGCGCCGGCGGCGACATGTAGAGCATGTCGCCCATGCCGAGCAGCGCCTCGGCACCCATCTGGTCGAGGATCGTGCGGCTGTCGATCTTCGAGGACACCTGGAACGCGATGCGGGTCGGGATGTTGGCCTTGATGAGGCCAGTGATCACGTCCACGCTCGGGCGCTGGGTGGCCAGGATCAGGTGGATGCCCGACGCGCGCGCCTTCTGGGCCAGTCGTGCGATGAGTTCCTCGATCTTCTTGCCCACGACCATCATCAGGTCGGCGAGTTCGTCGATCACGACCACGATCTGCGGCAGCCGTTCGAGCGGCTCGGGCGACTCGGACGTGAGCGAGAACGGATTGCCGAGCTTCTCGCCCTTCGCCGCAGCGTCGTCGATCTTCTTGTTGTAGCCGGAGAGCTGGCGCACGCCGAGCTTGCTCATTAGCTTGTAGCGGCGCTCCATCTCGCCAACGCACCAGGTCAGCGCATTGGCGGCCTGCTTCATGTCGGTGACCACCGGGCACAGCAGGTGCGGGATGCCCTCGTAGACCGACAGCTCGAGCATCTTGGGGTCGATCAGGATCAGGCGCACGTCGCGTGCCTCGGCCTTGTAGAGCAGGCTGAGGATCATCGCGTTGATGCCGACACTCTTGCCCGAGCCAGTGGTCCCGGCCACCAGCGCGTGCGGCATCTTCGACAGATCGGCCACCACGGGCGCGCCGATGATGTCCTTGCCCAGGCCCATCGTCAGCATCGAGGCCGCATCGTTGTATGCGGTCGAGCCGAGGATCTCGGCCAGCCGGATCGTCTGGCGCTTGGCATTCGGCAGTTCGAGCGCCATCGTCGTCTTGCCGGGAATCGTCTCGACGACGCGGATGGACACGAGCGACAGCGAGCGCGCGAGGTCCTTGGCCAGATTGACGACCTGCGCCCCCTTGACGCCGGTGGCCGGCTCGATCTCGTAGCGCGTGATCACCGGGCCGGGCGAGGCTGCAACGACGCGCACCTCGACGCCGAAATCCTTCAGCTTCTTCTCGATCAGGCGCGAGGTCATCTCCAGCGACTCGGAGGTCACCGACTCCACGCGCCCTGGCGCCGCATCGAGCAGATCGACCTGGGGCAACTTGGTGTCGGTCAGCTCGGCGAAGAGCGGCTTCTGCCGTTCCTTGGCCACCCGCTCGGAGCGTGGCAGCTCGGCGATCGCCTTCTCGATCACCATCGGGATGTGCTCCTCGACAGCCTCGCGCTCGACCGCCGCCTCGTGTGCACGCTCGCGCTGCGCTGCTTCGCCCAGGCGCACGTCCTCCGCAAGCTCGCGACGCTCCTCGCGACGCTGGCGGAAGGTGTCGATCCAGGTGCCGATGCCCTCGGCCACCCGCAGCCAGGAAAAATGCAACGCGAGCGACATGCCCGCCACCAGCAGGGCGATCCAGAACACGCCAGAACCGGCGAATCCGAGCCACTTGGCCGACCACGGGCCGAGCATGTAACCGATCACGCCCCCCGCATGCCCCGGCAGCACCGGCTCGAACCGATACAAGCGGGTTGCCTCGAGCGCGCAACTGGCTGCCAGCAGCGCCGCCAGCCCGATCCAGAACACCCAGCGCCGCCCCGGCGGGCCCGGCTCGCCGCGCAACTCGCGCGCCAGCGCCGCCAACCAGGCGCGCGCGCCCACCAGCGGCAGCCACCACACGCTCAGCCCCAACATGAACAACGCGAAGTCCGAAAGCCAGGCCCCGGCGAGACCCACCTTGTTGCGCAGCGCCTCACCATCGCCCGAGGTCGAGAAGCCGGGATCCGCGGCGGAATGCGTGACGAGCGCGAGCAGGGTCAGCAGCCACAGCACCGCACCGGCCAGCAGCCAGAGTTGACGGCGCAACGGGATCGATACCGCACCCTGAGGGCGCGCCGCTGCGGTGCCGTCGGCACCCAGCGATCCGAGAGGAAACGTCATGCGCGCGATTGTGGCCGAATCGCCGGCCCCATCGAGCGGCAGCGCGTCAGTCGTTGTAGAGGCGCTGCTTGATGATCACCGAGCCGTTTTCCTGCGTCTCGATGACGCCGCGCTGCTCGAGATCCTTCATCACACGGCTGACCATCTCGCGCGACGCGCCCACCACCTTGGCCATGTCCTGGCGCGACACCTTGTTGCGAATCAGCATCGTGCCGCTGACATCCTCGGCCATGTCGAGCAGCGTGCGCGCCACGCGTCCGTAGACGTCGAGCAGCGCGAGCGACTCGATCTGGCGGTCGGCCGCACGCAGGCGGGAGACCAGCCCGCGCAGGATGCCGTAGGCCAGGCTCGTCGTCTCCGGCAGGCAGCGCGAGAACTCGGCACGGCCCAGCACCAGCATGTCGGTCTGGACCTCGGCGCGCACCGTCGCCGAGTGCGGCTCGTTGTCGATCAAGCTCATCTCGCCGACATAGTCGCCGGCCTCGAGCACCGCGAGGATCACCTCGCGTCCGCGCGAGTCTGCGGTCAGCACGCGAGCGCGGCCGTTGAGCAGGATGAACAGCGCGTTGCTCTTGCGCCCCTGCTCGACCACGAGCTCGCCGCGGCGAAAGCGCCGCTTGACCACACTGTCGGCAACTTGCTGGGCGTGCTCGTTGCTGAGCATCGAAAACAGCGGCACGCGCCGGATCAGGTCGAGATTGGAAAGCATCGACATCGCGGGGGACTCCTTCTATGGGTCTTCTCGATCGGCCGCCGCGCCGCACCCCGCGGGGTGGCCATACGGCGCGACTGCCTACAATTTCACGGCCCCGCTATTGTGCCCATTGACAGGCTTGCCGCCATGAGGTTCTCACCCCATGTATGGTCGTCTGTTGGCGCACCACGACGCCCCCACCCTGTCCCTGCCCCTGCCCACCATGACGACCACCACCCATGCCAAGGTCCTGATCCTCGGATCTGGCCCCGCCGGCTACACCGCCGCGGTCTACGCGGCCCGCGCCAACCTCAAGCCCATGCTGATCACCGGCCTGGCCCAGGGCGGCCAGCTGATGACAACGACCGACGTCGACAACTGGCCCGCTGACGCCCAAGGCGTGCAGGGGCCGGAACTGATGCAGCGATTCCAGGCCCACGCCGAGCGCTTCCAGACGCAGATCGTGTTCGACCACATCCATACGGTCGAGCTCGGCCGGCGCCCGTTCACCCTGACGGGCGATTCCGGCATCTACACCGCCGATGCCCTGGTCGTGGCGACCGGCGCTTCTGCCAAGTACCTGGGCCTGCCCAGCGAGCAAGCCTTCATGGGCCGCGGCGTCAGCGGCTGCGCCACCTGCGACGGCTTCTTCTACAAGGGCGCCGAGGTCTGCGTCGTCGGTGGCGGCAACACCGCGGTCGAGGAGGCGCTATACCTGTCGAACATCGCGACCAAAGTGCACCTGATCCACCGGCGCGACAAGTTCCGCGCTGAACCGATCATGGTCGACAAGCTGATGGCCAAGGTCGCCGAGGGCCGGATGCAATTGCACCTGTGGCACACCCTCGACGAGGTGCTCGGCGACGCGTCGGGTGTCACCGGTGTGCGCATCCGCAGCACGCAGACCGGCCAGACCAGCGACCTGCCGCTCAAGGGCTGCTTCATCGCGATCGGCCACCAGCCCAACACCGACATCTTCAGGGGCCAGCTGGAGATGAAGGACGGCTACATCATCACCAGGGCAGGCCTGTCGGGCATGGCCACGATGACGAGCGTGCCCGGCGTGTTCGCGGCCGGCGACGTGCAGGACCACGTGTACCGACAGGCGATCACGTCGGCAGGCACCGGCTGCATGGCGGCGCTGGATGCGCAGCG
>JAOUIM010000277.1 GCA_029884035.1 Aquincola sp.
CTGGCGCCCCTTCTCGTCGAGCGTGAAGTCGCCCGGCTCGATCACGCCCTCGCCGGTGCGGATGTCGGCCTCGCCGATCTGCTGCTTCAACTGCGGCACCACCGCATTGATGCGCACGTACAGCTCGGTGTGATCCTCGGCCTGGCCGCTGATGATCAGCGGCGTGCGCGCCTCGTCGATCAGGATCGAGTCGACCTCGTCGACGATCGCATAAGACAGGCCACGCTGCGTGCGGTCGGCCACCTCGTGGACCATGTTGTCGCGCAGGTAGTCGAAGCCGAACTCGTTGTTGGTGCCGTAGGTCACGTCGGCGGCGTAGGCGGCCTGCTTTTCCTCGCGGCCCATGCCCGGCACGTTGACGCCCACCGCCAGGCCGAGGAAGTTGTAGATCTGGCCCATCCATTCGGCGTCGCGCCGCGCGAGGTAGTCGTTGACGGTCACCACATGCACGCCCTTGCCGGCCAGTGCATTCAGGTACACCGGCAGCGTGGCCACCAGGGTCTTGCCCTCGCCGGTACGCATCTCGGCGATCTTGCCCTGGTGCAGCGCGATGCCGCCCATCAGCTGCACGTCGAAGTGGCGCATCTTCAGCGTGCGTTTGCTGGCCTCGCGCACGGCGGCAAAGGCTTCGGGCAGCAGGTCGTCCAGGGTCGAGCCGTTGGCCAGGCGCTGCTTGAGTTCGTCGGTCTTGTTGCGCAGCGCGGCGTTGTCCAGCGCCTCGAACTGTTGTTCGAGTGCGTTGATCTTCGTCACCACGGCGCGGTACTGCTTGAGCAGGCGGTCGTTGCGGCTGCCGAAGATCGAGGTCAGGAGGTTGGGCAACATGCGCGAGGCTTTCGGACGGCGAGCGATGGGCGGAGGCCCGCTTCAGATGAGGCGCAGCCTCGGCGGCGCAAGTGGCACGCGCTCGCCGACGTGGGCAAAAACGCGGATTTTATCCGCCGCTGTCTGCGGCGGCGCTGGCAGCGGCCCGCGGCCGGCGGGTGCGCTCTGCAGACGCCTGCGCCCCAGGCGCACTGCCGCGCCCGGCCAGGAATCGCGCCGGATTCTGCGGCACGCCGTCCACCAGCACCTCGAAGTGCAGATGCGGACCGGTGGAGCGGCCGGTGTTGCCCACCTGCGCGACCAGTTGGCCACGCTTGACCAGGTCGCCGTTCTTGACCAGGATTTTCGAGGTGTGGGCATACCGGGTCACGAGACCGTTGCCGTGGTCGATCTCGACCAGGCGCCCGTAGGCCGGATGGACCTGGGTGCTCACGACCACGCCACCCGCGGCCGCCAGGATCGGCGTGCCCACGTCGGCCGGGAAATCCAGCCCCATGTGGAGCGCCCCATGGCCGGTGAACGGATCGATGCGAAAGCCGAAGCCCGAACCGACCGGCCCGACCACAGGCGCGGTGCTGGGCACCAGCAACTGCGTCAATCGACCCTCGAGAAGGCGCGACTCGATCAGCGTGAACAGGTCGATCGTCTGGTCGGTGCGCACATCCAGGCCATCCATGTCGGACAGCAACGCGTCGAGCGACTCGCGGTCGTTGACGCTCAGCCCCGGCACATAGGGTCCGCCCTGGCCGCCCCCACGCACGGCCGCCGACGAGGCCGCGCGCGCCGGCCCGAGCAGCGGCTTGAACTCCTCGGCCTTGACGCCGGCCATCGACGACACGCGGTCGCCCATCGACTCCAGCTTGAGCAGCTTGGCCTGCATCTCGCCGACCTTGGTGGCCATCACGTCGATGTTCTCGCGCAGGAAGCGGTCGCGCTGCGCGATCTCGTCGCGCACCACCAGACGCACCACCTGGCTGACCACCGGCCAGCGCTCGCGTGCAGCCGTGAGGAAGACGAAGTGGTAGATCAGGCCCGACAGCAGCAGCAGCAGCAACACGAGGGCCGTCAACACCACGCTGAGCTGCAGTCGGGTGAACTGCAGCACCCGCGTCTGCGCGAGGCTGCCGTGGGTGATCATGATCTGCATCGCTCTACACTCCTTTGCATGGCCTGCGCCAAGAGGATCGCTCACCAGGTGCCGCTGCCGCAGAGCCTGGGCCGCGCGCTGGACGGCAATGAAACACTCGCCGCCCTGGGACAGCGGCTGGCGCTGTCGCGCCAGCGTTTGGAGGCCATCCGACCCCTGCTGCCCGAAGGCTGGGCCCGGGACTTGCGGCCCGGCCCGATCGACGAGGAAGGCTGGTCGTTGATTGCCCCCAATGCGGCCGTGGCCGCCAAATTGCGCCATCACCTGCCGCGCCTGCAGACTGCCTTGCAGGAGCGCGGCTGGCCCGATCTCACGATCCGGGTGCGCCAGGCCGGCCGCGGCTGATGCGGCCGGCATGGTGCCGACTATCCGAATCGAACGGATGACCTACCGCTTACAAGGCGGTTGCTCTACCAGCTGAGCTAAGTCGGCGGCCCGGGCGGAGATTTTAGGCGCCGTGACGCAACGGTCCGTTACTTGATGCGTTTGAGCGAGGGCTTGGGGCTGCCCGGCGTCGGCGGCTCGGGCGCCGGTTCCTCGTCAAGAGGGTTGGCGGGCGGCGGCGGCTCCACCGCCGTCAGCTTGCGCGTCACCCGCGCCGTGCCGTCGCTGGACTGCAACAGCGTCGGCGCGGCGGTGGGCGGCGCGCTGGGCACCGGGAACGCCATGCCCTGGCCATTCTCGCGCGCGTAAATGGCCACCACGTGGTCCACCGGCACCTGGATGTCCCTCGCAATGCCGCCGAAGCGCGCCTTGAACTCGATGAACTCGTTGCCCAGCTTCAGCCCCGACGTGGCGTCGAAGCCGACATTCAGCACGATCTCGCTGTTCTTGACGTACTCCTGCGGCACCTGCACCGTGGCGTCCACGTGCACGGCGATGTAGGGCGTAAAGCCGTTGTCGGTGCACCAGTCGTGCAACGCTCGGATCAGGTAGGGCCTCGTTGACGTGCCCTGCCCTTCCGCGATCGGCGGATTCGTGGCCATGCGCGACCTACTTGCGCATCACCTTTTCCGATGGCGTCAGCGCCTCGATATACGCGGGACGCGAGAAGATGCGCTCCGCGTACTTGAGCAGCGGCAGCGCGTTCTTCGACAGGTCGATGCCGTAGTAGTCCAGGCGCCACAGCAGCGGCGCGATGGCGACGTCGAGCATCGAGAAGTCGTCGCCCAGCATGTACTTGTTCTTCAGGAAGATCGGCGCGAGCTGGGTCAGCCGGTCGCGGATCTGGCCGCGCGCGCGCTCGAGCTGCTTGTCATTGGCCTTGATGCCGCTGCGGCCTTCGAGGATGTTGACGTTGGCGAACAGTTCCTTTTCGAAATTGAAGAGGAACAGGCGCACGCGCGCGCGCGCGACCGGGTCGCCCGGCATGAGCTGCGGGTGGGGGAAACGCTCGTCGATGTACTCGTTGATGATGTGCGACTCGTAAAGGATCAGGTCGCGCTCGACGAGGATCGGCACCTCGTTGTAGGGATTCATCAGCGCGATGTCCTCGGGCTTGGCGAAGACATCGACGTCGCGAATCTCGAAGTCCATGCCCTTCTCGAACAGCACGAAGCGGCAGCGGTGCGAGTACGGGTCGGTGGTTCCGGAGTAAAGCACCATCATGGTGGCGGGCTCCTGTGGATCGGTTTCAGTGGGTCTTCAAAACACAAGGCGCAGCGCCTGCCATGCAGCCGCTGCGCCGAAAAGGGGCCAGGCCTTACTTGACGTCCTTCCAGTAGGCCGCGTTCAGGAACCAGGCAATGACAGTGAACACGCCAAGGAAGAGCAGTACCCAGACGCCAATCTGAACCCGCGTCTTCTGCGCCGGCTCGCCCATCCATTGCAGGAATGCCACGAGATCGGCCACCGCATTGTCGTATTCGCGTGCATCGAGCGTGCCGGGCTTCGTCACGTCCCAGCGACCGGTGAAGACCTCGACTTCGTGGCCGTGTTCGGTCTTCTTCTCGAATACGGGCCGGCGCTCGCCCTGCAGTTCCCAGAGCACGTGCGGCATGCCGACGTTCGGGAAGGCGAGGTTGTTCCAGCCCGTGGGCTTGCCCTCGTCGCGGTAGTAGGTGCGCAGGTAGGTGTACAGGTAGTCGGCGCCGCTGCCCTGGCCGGCGGCCGAGCGCGAGCGCGCGATCACCGACAGGTCCGGCGGCGCGGCGCCGAACCACTCCTTGGCCTGCTTCGGATCGAGCGAGACCTTCATCGTCTCGCCGACCTTGTCGGTCGTGAAGAGCAGGTTGTTCCTGATCTCCTGCGTCGTCAGGCCGATCTCGGACATGCGATTGAAACGCATGTAGCTCGCGCCGTGGCAGTTCAGGCAGTAGTTCACGAACAGCTTGGCGCCATGCTGGAGCGCGGCACGGTCCGAGAGCTTCTGGGCCGGGAAGGGGTCCCAGGCAATACCGCCGCCTGCGGCGTGGGCACCACCGGCCAGCGTCAGAGCCAGCAGCAGCAGGATTCGCTTGATCAGAATGGTCATCGTGAGTTTCCCGTCAGTGCGCGTTGAACACCACGCGCTCGGGCACAGGCTTGAATTCACCGAGCCGGCTCCACCAGGGCATCAGCAGGAAGAAGGCGAAGTAGTACAGCGTGCCGACCTGCGCGAGCAGGGTCTTCAGTTCCGACGGCGGCTCGATCCCGAGCCAGCCCAGGATCAGGAAGACCACCACGAACACGCCGTACACGGCCTTGTGCCAGTCCGGCCGATAGCGGATCGACTTGACCGGGCTGCGGTCGAGCCAGGGCAGGGCAAACAGGATGAGAACCGCAGCACCCATCACGACGACGCCCCAGAACTTCGCGTCGAAGCCGGCAACGAACCAGTAGTTGGGCAGGCTCACGCCCAATGCCGCGAACAGCAGCTTCCATCCGCCGAGCAGCGTGACCACCACGAAGGCGGCGCCCAGCACCACCAGGCGCCACAGGCCGCGAACGCCTCCGCGGGCAACCGCCAGGACGGCAGCGACCGCAATGATCGCCGCCAATACGCCCGCCATCGGGTCGGTCGTCGCACGCAGCATCGAGTAGTAGGGCGTGAAGTACCAGACCGGCGCGATGTGCGCGGGCGTCTTCAGCGGGTCGGCCGGGATGAAGTTGTTGAATTCGAGGAAGTAGCCGCCCATCTCCGGCGCGAAGAACAGGATCGCCGTGAAGATCATCAGGAACACTGCCACGCCCAGAATGTCATGGACCGTGAAGTAAGGGTGGAACGGAATGCCGTCGAGCGGGATGCCGGTCTTCGGGTCCCTCTTGTCCTTGATCTCGATGCCGTCCGGGTTGTTGGAACCCACGTCGTGCAGCGCCAGCAGGTGCGCCACCACCATGCCCAGCAACACGAGCGGGATCGCGATGACGTGGAAGGCGAAAAAGCGGTTCAGCGTCGCGTCGCCCACCACATAGTCGCCGCGGATCAGCAATGCGAGATCCGGGCCGACGAAGGGGATCGCAGCGAACAAGTTGATGATGACCTGCGCG
>JAOUIM010000278.1 GCA_029884035.1 Aquincola sp.
CTTGCTGCCGCGCACCTCGTGCAGACGGCCCGCCGCGACCGCGGACTCCTGTGCCATCGCAGGCGTCGCCGCAAGGACAAGAGCCAGGGCCAGGGAGATCAGGGCGGGCAGGTGCACGGCGACAGCGAACCTTTCTTGGGGGGCGAACCACATGGATGGCGCGAAGTATGAGCCGCCGCTCGCCGGTGAGGTGCCGCACCCGAGGCACCCGGCGCTTGCGCTTGACGACCCGAATGTCTATGGTGGTCCACCACCACAGGGAGCACACGTGCAAAAGGCCGACGTTTTCACCCGCTTGAAGCCGCCACAACCCGGCGACCTGCCCAACGCGGGCCGCCGCTTTCTCGCGGAGGGCGATTCCTGGTTCACGCTGGGTACCCTGAACCTCGCACAGGGCACCAACCTGCTCATCGAACTGAAGTTCAAGCAGCACAACGCCATCGTGAGCTGGGCCTATCCGGGCGACACGCTGCGGCGCATGGTCGACGGTATCAACGACTTCGATTTCGACCGGGCACTGTGGAACCGGTCGGGCGGCAATTTCGCCAGCTTCTGGGAGGGCATCATCGTGTCGGCCGGCGGCAACGACCTGATCGAAGCTGCCGAGGCGCCGCCGGTCAAGAACGGTCAGACGGTCCCGGTCGACAGGCGGTTGTTCCTGACCGCTACCGAAGCTGCCGCCCTGCCGGGGCCGCCGGGCCCGCTGCGCCGCATCAGCGAGCAGGGCTGGTCGATGTTGACCGAGCACCTGTACGCCAACTTCAAGGTCCTGCTCGAGCGCAAGGACAACGGGCCGTCGGCGCGCAGCCCGCTGTTCCTGCACACCTATGCGATGCCGGCAGCGCGACCGTCGGGCGTGGGGCCCACGTCTCGTGGCTGGCTGTTCGCCGCGATGGAGGCGTACGGCATCGCGCCGGCGGACATGCAGCCGATCTGCACCGAGCTGTTCACGCGCCTTCGTGAATTCCTGCTGAGCCTGGACAACGACAGCGGCAAGCCCCGGTCGCTGAGCAAGGTCCATGTCTTCGATTCGGCCGGGCTCGCCGACATCGTGCCGGCCACGCCCGGTGCCCCGGGCGTCTCGGGCGACTGGGTCAACGAGATCCACCTGACGGCGGGCGGCTACCGCAAGATGGGGCCGCCGTTCGGGCGCTTCATCGACGACGTCGTTGATCGGTACTTCGGAGCGCTCTGAGGCTTCGCGGGAGCACCGCGCCGCGTCGCGCGCTATCGGGGCAAGGTCAGCACCGCCTCGAGTCCGCCTTCGGGCCGGTTGGCGATCGTGATGTCGCCACCGGCCGCGCGCGCGATGTTGCGCGCGATGCTCAGGCCCAGACCGGTGCCGCCGGTCTCGCGGCTGCGCGAGCCTTCGAGCCGGAAGAACGGGTCGAAGACGCGTTCGAGCATGTCCCCGGGAATGCCCGGGCCTTCGTCGCGGATGCGCAGCGTCAACGCCTTGGCGCTGTCCTCGACGCGGACATGGGCGCGCCGTCCATGGGTCACGGCGTTGTCGAGCAGATTGCCGATGCAGCGCTTCATGCGCAGCGGATCGCCCGTCAGCGGCGCGGTCGTACCGCCTTCGATGTCGATCTCGCGGCCCAGCTCGCGCTGGTCCGCCTGCAGCGATTCGAGCAGCGCCATCATGTCCACCGGAACCGACTGCGCCGGTCCGTCCAGACCGCGCAGCGCGGCCAGGGCGTCGGTGACCATCGTCTGCATCTCGCCGAGGTCGCGCTCGAAGCGCTGGCGCAGGTCGTCGTCGTCGAGCAGCTCGGCGCGCAGCCGCAGCCGCGTCAGCGGCGTCTTCAGGTCGTGCGAGATCGCCGCCAGCACGCGGGTGCGGTCGTCGATGTAGCGTGCCAGGCGCGACTGCATCGTGTTGAAGGCCTGCGCTGCCCGGCGTACCTCGGTGGGCCCGTCCTCCGCGAGCGGCGCCTGGTGGATGTTCTTGCCGAGGCCCTCGGCGGCCTCGGCCAGCGTGCGCAGGGGCCGGCTCAGCCAGCGCACGGCAACGGAGGACAGCGCCAGCACGACAAGCAGCAGCACGGTGAGCGTGAGCAGCAGCCGCATCGGCAGGCCCGCCGCCTCTCGCGGCAGCGCGGTGTCGAAGGTCACCCAGCGGCCGTCGGTGAGCTGCACCTGCGTCACCAGCGGGATCCCTCCCGCCGCGGCCGCGCGGCCGTGCAAGCCTGCGCCCAACCCCATCATTCGCGCGTGGTCGCCGGCCCAGGGCGGGACAGAGCGGGGTGCGGGCGGCGCATCGTCGCGCACCGCCACGCGCAAGGGCCGCGCATCACCGAGCGCGGCGCGCAACATGGCAGCGAACATCCGCAAGTGCATCCCGGCTTCGTCCTGTGCCTCCTCGGGCATCGGTTCACGGTCGAGCGTGACCACCAGCGGCGGCACGTTGAGGATGCGCACGATGCGCTCGCGTTCGGTGGCATCGAGCGAATCGAGCAGCCGCACGACGTCGGCCACCCGCTGCACCGGCTGCATGCCCGCCGCCTCGAGCAGCACGCGGTCGCGCTCGGCCCAGTTGATCCAGGCGCTCAGCACCTGCGAGAGCACGAGGCCGAAGGCCAGCACGCCGACCATGCGGCCGAACAGCGAGCGGGGCCACAGGCTGCGCATCACGCCGTTCCCGTCACCGCCACCGCCAGGACATAGCCCTCGCCGCGCACCGTCTTGATCAGCTGCGGATCCTTCGGGTCGTCGCCCAGGCGGTGGCGCAGCCGGCTGACCTGCACGTCGATGCTGCGATCCAGCGGATCGGCCTCGCGACCCTGCGTCAGGTCCACCAGCTGGTCGCGGTTGAGCACGCGATTGGGATGGGCCAGGAAGGTGCGCAGCAGGCGGAACTCGGCGCCGCTCAGCGAGGCCACCACGCCCGCGGGCGAGACCAGGTGGCGGTGCACGGTGTCGAGCGTCCAGCCGGCAAAGCGCAGCTCGCGGCTGTCGTCGGGGCGCAGGTTCGGCGGCAGGCTGCGCACGCGCTTGAGCACCGCCTTGATGCGCGCCAGCAGTTCGCGCGGGCTGAAGGGCTTGGGCACGTAGTCGTCGGCGCCCATCTCGAGCCCGACGATGCGGTCGGTCTCGTCGCCGCGCGCCGTGAGCATGATCACCGGCAGATCGGACTTCGAACGCAACTCGCGGCACAGCGTCAGGCCGTCATCGCCGGGCAGCATCACGTCGAGCACGACGAGGTCGAAGTGCCCGGCGCGCAGCGCGCGCCACATCGCGGCGCCGTCGCCTACCGCCGTCGAGTGCAGCCCATTGCGGTCAAAGTAGGCGGCGAGCAGGGTGCGGATCTCGGCGTCGTCGTCGACGATCAGGATGTGGTCGGGCGCGTCCATGGAAGTGATTGGAATCCGGTTGCGGGTTCGCCGCTGCGGATCAGCGTAACGCACTATGTCAACCAGGATTGCCGACACCGGCCACGACAAAAAGGTCCCGCCCCGACATCGCGCGCTTACGTTGCGGCGCTTCAATGAAGCCATCCGGGAACGTTTCCGGAGTCAACGACAAGGAGCATTCCATGAAGCGCGTTCATACGATCATCGCCGGCGCAGCCGGCACGCTGGTTCTCGTCGCGGCAACGGCATTCGCTGCCGCGCCGGAAGGTACGTTCGGCCCCTGCGGCGGACCGGGAGGCGGCGGCGCCGGCTACGGACCGATGGGCATGATGCACGGCGGCTTCGGTCCCGGCGCCCGCGGCGGCATGTGGGGTGGCGGCATGGGGTTCATGTCCGAACAGAACCTGGCCGCATTCAAGACGCAACTGGCGATCACCGTGCAGCAGGAGCCGGCCTGGACCGCGTTCGCCACCAAGGCCGCCGAGCAGGCGAGCCTGATGCAGGCGGCGCGCGAACAGCACTGGAAGGATGCCGGCGCCGACACCACGCCCCCGGCGCGCATGGCGCAGCACCTCGGGCTGATGTCTCAGCACCTCGCAGGCATGCAGGCGGTCAGCACCGCGATGTCGGAGCTGTATGCGGTGCTGACCCCTGAGCAGCGTGGCACCGCCGACCGGCTGTTCGGGCAGATGGGTCCTGGCGCGCATGGGCGCGGCATGGCCAGCCGCGGCTGGTAGGCATCGAAGCCACCTCGGCGCCGCGCGTCGTTGCGCCGACCGCGATGTCGGGTCGGCACGGAGCGCGGCGCCAATTTGCGCGCATCGCGAAGTCGAAGCGATCGACCGCGCGCGCCTGCCGCGTGACGCAGAAAGAAGCGGCACCGCGTATCACATCGCGGTTCATTGAACATGCATTGGTGGTCCGGCTCGTACCATTGCGGGCGAGTGCGCCTCGAGGTGGAGGACATGATCGAGCATTGGGTCCAGCGCAACGGTTCGATCCATTCTGAGTGACCGACCGGGTATCCTCGGAGCCGGCAGCGGCCCGCTGCCGCGAGTTCACGACATCATGCTTCCCAGCGCGATTGCACCACGCAGGATCGCCCTCCTGGCGATCGCAGGCGCACTGGCCGCGTTCCGGGTCGGTGCTCAAACTTCGGGCGAACAGCGGTTCCCCGACGTGGTCGACGTCAAGGTGCGTGCCGCCGCTGACGATTCATTCGACTTCGACGTCACGGTCTCGTCTGCCTACGACACGCCGGCGCGCTACGCCGACGCGTTCCGTGTCAGCACATCGTCCGGTCTAGTCCTCGGCGAACGCAAGCTCCTGCATGACCATCAGGGCGAGCAGCCGTTCACGCGCGACCTCTATGGCGTCGTGATTCCCGCCACGGTCAAGGTCGTCGTCGTTCAGGCGCGCGACCAGAAGCACGGGTATGGCGGCAAGTCCGTGAGCATCCGGCTGCCAGGTCGTTAGTGTCTGTGCGTGCCATGGAGCCGATTGCGCCGCAGTCACTTCGGCCCGCGCGGGTCGGGCAACGGACCAGGTTGTCGGATGCCGCCGAGGAGCGCGTTCCTTTCTTCGGCATCCATGCATGGTGTCGCCTCGAACGAAATACGCAGGCGCCGTGACGGGGCACGGCGCCTGCACTCGCGCAAGCGAAAGGCCTCAGCCGGTCTTCAACTGATCGCGAGTCTTCAGCTGGACCTGATCCTGCGTCTTCAGCTGATCACGCGTCTTGGTCTGGACCTGATCCAGTGACCTGAGCTGGTCACGCGCCTGCGTCTGTGCCTGCTCCTGGGCCTTCAGTTGCTCGAGGGTCTGGAGCTGGACCTGCTCCTGCGCGCGGAGTTGCTCACGAGTCTGCTCCCGGAGCTGATCCTGATTGCGCAAGTGTTCGCGCGTCTGGGTCAGCAATTGCTCCTGAGTCCTCACCTGCTCGCGCGTCTGGGTGAGGGCCTGCTCCTGCGTGCGCAATTGCGTCCGCGTTTGCGTGAGCGCCTGCTCCTGGGTCCGCAACTGTGCCCGCGTTTGCGTCACGGCATGCTCGGCG
>JAOUIM010000279.1 GCA_029884035.1 Aquincola sp.
TCGAGGAATTCGAGCTGGGCCGCATCGCGTGGAGCGTAGCTGATCGGCCTATCAGCGCCGGGCGTGCCTTTCCAGCCAGTCAAGGTCCGCTTAAGGCGACTTCGCCGCAGACCTGTTGTCGGCCATAAGCAGCCTTCTGCGGTGGTCTGCTTGAGGGCAGCAGGCGAGAGGCCATCGCCACGAATCCGGAGGCACCGGTAAGAGAGACGATCGGTGAACACATTTGGCTGTGGCTGCTGTACAGCAGGTCACCGTCGCGCGAAGCTCTGACACCAGGCCAAGGTCGTGGTGCAAGCGCCAAAGACCAACGCCTGCGATGGTGGGATTCGGCCAGATCGGGGCACGATGTTGTCCCGTTGCCCATGCACCCAAGGGATCATCTGCTCAGGACCGCGCCAAACCTCTGCGCTTCGCCTTGTCGGCGCCATAGACAGCCTGAACGTAGTGCTCGGCGCGTTCACGGCAGTAGCTGAGATAGGCACGCACCAAGCTTGAAGGATGCCTGTGGGACGGGTAGAGCAGGTTGATGGGAACCTCGGGCAACTTCAGGCTCGGGAGCACGCGCACCAGTTCGCCGCGGGCCAGTGCGTCGCGCGCCAGGAACGGCGGCAACTCGGTCACGGCGGCACCCCGCAGAGCGCACGCTCGAAGGTGCAGGTAGTCGTTGGTGGACAGCACCGGGTCGGGTGCGAGAGTCGACTCCCCCAAAGTCCAGACGCCTCGAGCGTCCGATGCAGGCGCCCAGACGGCGCAGGGCAATCGGTGCAGTCCATCGGCCGTTCTTGGCGCGCCGAGTCGTGACAGCAGCGTTGGCGACGCCACCAGCACGTGGCGGTACGACGCGACGCGGCTCGCCACCATCGACTCGTCGACGATGGCGCCGACGCGCAGCGCCACATCGATGCCGTCCTGGATCAGGTCCACGCGGCGCTCGGTGGCGAAGACACTGAGCCGGATATCCGGGAACTGCCGCTGGAAGGCACCCAGCAGTTCCCACCAGGGCTCCATGGACGGTGGAATCGACAGGCGCAGGCGCCCTTTCAAGCGCGCCTGATCACTGCGAAGCGCCGCCGCGCCTTCGGCCAAGGCCTCCAGCCCGCGGCTCGCATGCTCGTACAGGCGCGCCCCCGCATCGGTCAGCGCTATGCCCTTGGGGGACCGCTCCAACAGCTGGACCTTCAGCTGTTGCTCGAGCTGACGGATGCGCCGGCTGATCGTCGGCAGAGGCAGATTCAGGCGTGCCGCCGCGGCCGACAAGCTGCCTGCCTGCACGGCGCCAACGAACATTCGGGTCGCGTTGAGATCCATCGGAGCCTCTCATATATGAGATGGGCATTATCAAGCATGTGACTTCCAAGCCGCATTCGAGAGCCCTAGATTTACGGCACGCCCTGGCAATCGGGGGCGTCAACGTCTCAACCGCTGTGCCAAGGAGCCCGTCATGTCCATCGAAGTGCTGGTGAAGGCCTACGAGAAGGCGCTGAACACCAACGACCTCGAATCGATCCTCAACCTGTACGGGCAAACACCCGTGTTCATGCCTCAACACGCGCCGGCACTGGTTGGGCGCGAGGCGGTGCGCGCCGGCTATCGGCAGGTGTTCGAGACGATCAAGCTGAACATCGAGTTCACGATCCACGACCTGGAAGTCCTCGGCGATACCGCCTGGGCGCGGACCAGTTCAGCCGGCCGCACTCGCATCCTGAGCGCGGGCATCGAGGTGGCCGAGGGCAACAACGAACTGTTCATCTTCAAGCGCGAGAACGGCGATTGGAAGATTCACCGCTACCTCTTTTCGACCACCCAGCGGCGCGCGTGAGCACGATCCACAGGAGAAACAAGATGCATTCGCCGCGCAACCGTCTCGCGTCCCTGGCCTTGATGGCCGCTGCCTTGCTGCCGTGGGCCGCGCAGGCGCAGGACCTGGACAAGCTGCCGAACTACGTGCCCGTGCTCCCGCAGATCAAGGCGCGCGCCCTGGCAGTTGACCCGCAAAAGGGCTACCTGGTCCAGCAAGTCAAGCCGAATGTCTATGTCATCACCGACGGCATCTACCAGTCAGCCTTCGTGACCACCGGCAAGGGCGTGATCCTGTTCGATGCACCCGAGAGTTATGCCCAACACATCGTCAAGGCGGTCACGGAAGTCACGCGCGAGCCGATCGTGCAGCTGGTGTATTCACACGCTCACCTGGATCACATTGCCGGGGCCGGCCTCCTCGTCAAGCAGCTGCCGAAACTCGCCATCGTGGCCGAGGCCGATACCGCGACATTCCTGCGTGAGAAGAAGGACCCGAGGCGACCCCTCCCCACCAGCACGTTCAAGAACCAGCGCACGCTGAAGCTGGGCACGATGACGGTGGAGTTGAAGAAGGGCCAGTGGCACTCGCCCGAAGGCGACCTGTTCGTCTACCTGCCCCAGCGCAAGTTCCTGATCGCCATCGACACCCTCGCCGCAGGCCATGTGCCGTTCATGGACTTCGATCTCAGCACCAACATGCACGCCTATCTGAAGGTGTTCGATCAGTTGCTGTCGAATGACTTCGATGTGCTGGTTCCCGGCCACCTGACCTACCTGGCCGACCGCCAGGACGTGCAGATGTCCAAGGACTACGCACTCGACGTCTACAAGACGGTCAAGCGCATCCACGACGGCACCGACCAGATGAAGGTGATGTCGGCAGCGGCGCAGAAGTACAGCTGGGACAACAAGTTCGCCATCTTCCGCACCCTGCTCGACGGGGTGGTCGCGCAATGCGCCGCCGAGATCCAGGGACGCTGGATCGACAAGCTCGCGGGCGTGGACGTGTTCGGTGCGAGCCACTGCCGCGCCGCGCTGATCTACGCTCGCTGGGACGACTGATCGTGTCCACGAACCCGGGCGGTGAACCGACCCGCGGCGAACCCACCGGCGACCCCACGCATCCGGCTGCGTCGCGCACGATGCGCGCGGTGGTGCTGAGCCGGCCCGGTGGCCCCGAGAACCTGGTGTTGTCGACGCTGCCGCTGCCACGTGCACAGCCCGGCTGGGTGCGCATCGCGGTGCGCGCGTTCGGTTTGAACCGCTCGGAGCTGCACACGCGGCTGGGGCTGTCGCAGGGCGTCTCGTTTCCGCGCGTGCTGGGCATCGAGGCGGTGGGCGTGATCGACGAGCTGCCTGACCGTGAAAGTGAGGGCGAAAGCGACGGCCGCCTCACCCTGGGCCAGCAAGTCGCCACGATGCTCGGCGGCATGGGCCGCGTCTTCGACGGCGGCTATGCCGAGTACGTTGTGGTCCCGCGCCGCCAGGTGATCCCTTTTGCTTCTGCGCTGCCCTGGGCCGTGCTCGGCGCCGTCCCGGAAACGCTGCAGACGGCCTTCGGCTCCCTCGACATCGGCCTGGATTTGCAGTCTGGCCAGACATTGCTCATCCGCGGTGGCACCTCGGCCCTCGGCCTGGCTGCGGCGACATTGGCCAAGGACCTCGGCGCCACGGTGCTGGCCACGACGCGCCAGCCCGAGCGGGCTGCGGCGCTGCGTGCACATGGTGTGGACCATGTGATCGTCGACGACGGGCAGATTGCCTCGGCCGTGCGCGCCGTCGTGCCCGCAGGCGTGGACGCTGCACTCGAACTGGTGGGCACGCCGACCTTGCCCGACACCTTGCGTGCCACGCGTGTGCACGGCACGGTCTGTTTTACCGGCATGCTGTCCAACCGGTGGACGGTGAGCGAGTTCTACCCCATCGACTACATCCCGCGCGGCGTCAGGCTCACGGCCTACGCCGGTGGTGCCGGCGATCTGCCGGCGCAGGTGCTGCAGGCCTATCTCGACCGTCTGGCTGCAGGCGAGCTGGCGATCGGGCCGCTGCACACCTACACGCTGAACGACATCCCGCGCGCTCATGCGGACCTCGAACACAATCGCGTCTTCGGCAAACTGGTGGGCGTGATAGCCCCCGCCGACCTCGCCACCCCCGTGCAGCGATAGGCCCATCATGCGAGCAGCCTGGTATGAGCGAAGAGGACCGGCGCGCGATGTGCTGGTCGTTGGAGAGATGCCTCAGCCGTCGCCCGGTGAAGGCGAGGTGCGCATCCGACTGGCCTTCTCCGGCATCAACCCCGGCGACGTGAAGAAGCGCAGCGGCTGGCAGGGCTCACCGATGCCGTACCCGCGCGTCGTGCCCCACAGCGACGGCGCGGGTGTCATCGACGCAGTCGGCACGGGCGTCCCCGCCGCTCGTGTCGGCGAGACGGTCTGGTGTTACGGCGCCCAGTCCTATCGAGCCTTCGGCACCGCCGCTGAACAGGTCGTCGTCCCCGCTGCGCTGGCCGTGCACCTGCCCGAGGCGGCGGGTCAGCAAACCTCGTTCCTCGAACAGGCGGCGTGCCTGGGCATTGCCGGCATCACCGGCCATCGCGCGGTATTTGCCGCCGGCCCGGTGGCCGGGCTCAACGTGCTGGTGTGGGGCGCCGCATCGGGTGTGGGTGCAGTGGCCCTGCAGATGGCGCACCGTGCCGGCGCGCGAGTGCTCGCCGTGGTACGGCGTGCGGAGCAGTTGCCATCGGTGCGCGCAATGGGCGCGGCCGAGGCCTGGCTCGCCGACGATCCGGCACTGGTGGAGCAGATCCGCCTTGCCGCGCCCGAGGGCGTGCATCGCGTCGCCGAGGTCGACTTCGCCGCGCACATCGACGTCGATGCTCAGGTCATGGCGACCGGCGGCGTCATCAGCGCCTACTACTCGTCCACCGACCGCCCCGACATCCCCTACTGGAAACTGGCCTTTGCCGACGTCTCGCTGCGCCTGCTGGGAAGCGACGACTTCCCGCCGGCGGTCAAGGCAGAGGCCGCACGCGAGTTGACGGCCGCGCTGCTCGAAGGCCGCTTGCGCGCGGCCATCACAGCGCGGCTGCCGTTGCAGGACATCGCGCTGGCCCACGAGCAAGTGGAGCGGGGTGCCGGCGGTCGTGTTCTGCTGAACCTGGCCGCCGATGCATCCGCTCAGGTCTAGCCTCGAGCTGGGAGGGGCACTCGGCAGGGACCTCACCGTGCCAAAGCCCCGAGGATCTCGCCGATGGAGTTCACGCAGCGGCGCACCCAATGACCGCTGTGTGGTTTGCAGATCTACAGGCGCTACGGCTGCAGTGGGTCGGTAGGGCGCTTTCCGGCGGCGTAGAAGCAGTCAGCGACGCCACGGTGGCGGCCACGCCTGGGGCCGACGTCCGCTGCACCCCGCATTGCTGACCTTCGTGTGTCCTGTGGTCGCCAAGCCCGGTGACCGCTTGAGGGAGCTCAGCGTGAGGTGAGTCCGCGCGGGCGAAGGACCGCAACCGCTGCGCAGCGCAACTCGAAGACGCGCGCTCTTTCTTGCGTCAACCATGCAGTAGAAGCTGCCGCAACCTCGCAAACTCCGAAAGAACCTCAG
>JAOUIM010000280.1 GCA_029884035.1 Aquincola sp.
GTACGGGGCCTGGGTCTACGCGTTGCTGTTCCTGATCATCTACACCGAGACCGGCGTCGTGGTCTTTCCGTTCCTGCCGGGCGACTCGCTGCTGTTCATCGTCGGCGCGCTGTGCGGCATCGGCCTGATGAGCCTGCCGCTGGCGATGGCGCTGCTGTGGGCGGCGGCGGTGCTGGGCAACCAGACCAATTACACGATCGGTCGCCACATCGGCCCGCGCGTGTTCCAGTGGGAGGACAGCCGCCTGTTCAACAAGCACGCCTTCGAGCAGGCGCACGCGTTCTACGAGCGTTACGGCGGTATCACGATCGTGCTGGCGCGCTTCATGCCGTTCGTGCGCACGTTCGCCCCGTTCGTGGCCGGCGTGGCCCAGATGACGCGGCGCAAGTTCACCGTCTACGACGTGACCGGCGGCGGCTTGTGGGTGTGCAGCCTGATCGGCGCGGGCTACCTGTTCGGCAACATCCCGTGGGTGCAGCAGCACCTGGACAAGATCATCTGGACGCTGATCCTCGTGCCGGGCCTGATCGCGATCTACGGCGGATGGAGGGCCCGGCGCAGAGCCGCCGGGGTTGGTCAAACCACGTAAGCCTCGTGTCTACTGCGCTGCCATAGAATCGTTCGGTTCCTTCTCGATGACGGCACTCTCGATGGCAGACCAATCACAAACGCGCCCCGTCTATCGCAACATCCACGTCACGCAGATCGTCTCCTACCGCCTGCCGCCCGCGGGCATCGTGTCGATCGGGCACCGCATCAGCGGCGTGTTGATGTTCCTGCTGCTGCCGTTCGTGGTCTGGCTGTTCGACGTCAGCGTGACTTCCGAGGTGAGCTACGGCCGTTTCACCAGCGCTTTCTCGGCGGGCCTGTGGATCTTTCCGGCCTGGATCGTCAAGCTCGTGACGCTGGGCCTGATCTGGGCCTACCTGCACCACTTCTGCGCCGGGCTGCGCCACCTCTGGATGGATGCCACGCACGCGGTCACCAAGGAGTTCGGAAAGGTCTCCGCGCTGGTCACGCTCGGCGTGAGCCTGCTGCTGACGGTGGCGCTCGGCTTCAAGCTGTTCGTCTGATCAATGAAACGACCCCAAGCTCACGGCGTTGGCGTCCCCCGAGGGGCGCGTCGGCACCTTGGGGCGGCCCCGGCGGTACTGACCCATGACTGACCCCAATTTCGGTTCCAAGCGCCTCGTCGTCGGGGCGCACTATGGATTGCGCGACTGGCTGTCGCAGCGTGTGACGGCCGTGCTGATGGCGATCTTCACGATCGTGCTCGTGGTGCAGGTGCTGTTCGGCGCCAAGCTGGGCTATGAACGCTGGGCACAGATCTTCTCGGCGCAATGGATGAAGGTGCTGACCTTCGTCGTGATCGTCTCGCTCGCGTATCACGCCTGGGTCGGCATCCGCGACGTCTGGATGGACTACGTCAAGCCGGTCGGCGTGCGCCTGGCGCTGCAGGTGGCCACGATCGCCTGGCTGGTGGGCTGCTGCGGCTGGGCGGTGCAGGTGCTCTGGAGACTCTGAAGAAATGGCCGCACTCGCAAGAAGAAAATTCGACGTCGTCATCGTCGGTGCCGGCGGCTCGGGCATGCAGGCCTCCTTGCGCCTGTCGCAGGCGGGGTTGAACGTCGCGTGCCTGTCCAAGGTGTTTCCGACGCGCTCGCACACCGTCGCCGCGCAAGGCGGCATCGGCGCGTCGCTCGGCAACATGAGCGAGGACAACTGGCACTACCACTTCTTCGACACCGTCAAGGGGTCGGACTGGCTCGGCGACCAGGACGCGATCGAATACATGTGCCGCGAGGCGCCCAAGGTGGTGTACGAGCTCGAGCACATGGGCATGCCGTTCGACCGCAACCCCGACGGCACGATCTACCAGCGCCCGTTCGGCGGCCACACCGCCAACTACGGCGAGAAGCCGGTCCAGCGCGCCTGCGCCGCGGCCGACCGGACCGGCCACGCGATGCTGCACACGCTGTACCAGCAGAACGTGAAGGCGCGCACGACCTTCTTCGTCGAGTGGATGGCGCTGGACCTGATCCGCGATGCCGACGGCGACGTGCTCGGCGTCACCGCGCTGGAGATGGAGACCGGCGAGGTGCACGTCCTCGAGGCCAAGGTCACGCTGTTCGCCACCGGCGGGGCCGGCCGCATCTATGCCGCGTCCACCAATGCCTTCATCAACACCGGCGACGGGCTGGGCATGGCCGCGCGCGCGGGCATCCCGCTCGAGGACATGGAGTTCTGGCAGTTCCACCCCACCGGCGTGCATAACGCCGGGGTGCTGCTGACCGAGGGTTGCCGCGGCGAGGGCGCGATCCTGCGCAATGCCGCGGGCGAGCGATTCATGGAGCGCTACGCGCCGACGTTGAAGGACCTGGCGCCGCGCGACTTCGTCAGCCGCTGCATGGACCAGGAGATCAAGGAAGGGCGCGGCTGCGGTCCGAACAAGGACTACATCAACCTCGACATGACGCACCTGGGCACCGAGACGATCATGAAGCGTCTGCCCAGCGTGTTCGAGATCGGCCACAACTTCGCCAACGTTGACATCACCAAGGAGCCGATCCCGGTGGTGCCGACGATCCACTACCAGATGGGCGGCATCCCGACCAACATCCACGGCCAGGTGGTGGCGCCCAAGGGCGGCAATCCGAACAGCGTGGTCAACGGCTTTTACGCGGTGGGCGAGTGCAGTTGCGTCAGCGTGCACGGCGCCAACCGCCTGGGCACCAACTCGCTGCTCGACCTGCTGGTGTTCGGGCGCGCCGCCGGCCTGCACATCGCCGAGACGCTGAAGAAGGAGCCCAAGGCCCACAAGGCCTGCCCCAAGGACGCGGCTGACCGTTCGCTCGCGCGCCTGGTCCGGCTGGACAACGCGATGTCGGGCGAGTACGCGCAGGACGTGGCGGCCGACATCCGCGCCACGATGCAGCACCATGCCGGTGTCTTCCGCACCCAGGCCAGCATGGACGAGGGCGTGGCCAGGATCTCAGCGATCGCCGAGCGCGTGAAGGCGATCGGCCTGAAGGACAAGAGCAAGGTGTTCAACACCGCGCGCATCGAGGCGCTCGAGGTCGAGAACCTGATCGAATGCGCCCGTGCGACGATGGTCTCCGCGGCCGCCCGCAAGGAGAGCCGTGGCGCCCACACCGTCAACGATCACGGCGACTGCGCCGAATTCCCGAACGGCCGCAACGACAAGGCATGGCTCAAGCACTCCCTGTGGTTCAGCGAAGGCGACCGGCTCGAGTACAAGCCGGTCAACCTCAAGCCGCTGACGGCCGAATCGGTCCCGCCCAAGGTCCGCACGTTCTGAGAGAGCCGTTTGCACATGACCAAGAGAACGTTCCAGATCTACCGCTACGACCCCGACACCGACGCCAGGCCGCGAATGCAGTCGATCGACGTCGAGCTCGACGGCAGCGAGCGCATGCTGCTCGACGCCCTGATGAAGTGCAAGGCGCTCGATCCGTCGATCAGTTTCCGCCGCTCGTGCCGCGAGGGCGTATGCGGATCCGATGCGATGAACATCAACGGCAAGAACGGACTGGCGTGCCTGACCAACATGCGCACGCTGCCCGATACCGTCGTCCTCAAGCCGCTGCCCGGCCTGCCGGTGATCCGCGACCTGATCGTCGACATGACGCAGTTCTTCAAGCAGTACCACTCGATCAAGCCCTACCTGGTCAACGAGGGCACGCCGCCCGAGCGCGAGCGGCTGCAGTCGCCCGAGGAGCGCGACGAACTCAACGGCCTGTACGAGTGCATCCTGTGCGCCAGCTGCTCGACCAGCTGCCCGAGCTTCTGGTGGAACCCGGACAAGTTCGTCGGTCCGGCCGGCCTGTTGCAGGCCTACCGCTTCATCGCCGACAGCCGCGACGAGGCCACCAGCGAGCGGCTCGACAACCTCGAGGACCCGTACCGCCTGTTCCGCTGCCACACGATCATGAACTGCGTCGATGTCTGCCCCAAGGGCCTGAACCCGACCAAGGCGATCGGCAAGATCAAGGAACTGATGGTGCGGCGCGCGGTTTGATCTTGCTCAATGCTTGCGCAGTCCGACCTCAACAGGCTGAAGTGGCGTTGCCGCCGCGGGTTGCTGGAGAACGACCTGCTGATCGGGCGCTTTTTCGCCCGCCACGAGGCGACGCTGACCGTCAGCCAGGCGCAAGGGCTCGCGCGCCTGATGGAATTGCCCGACAACGATCTGCTCGATCTCTTGCTTTCGCGCAAGGAGCCGCAGGACGCGTTGGATACCCTTGAGGTGCACGAGGTGCTGGCGCTGTTGCGCGCCCGGCCCGACGCCGGCGCCCCGGTCTTGAACTGAAGAAAGGCCAATGCCATGACACCGTCCGACGTCAAAGCCACCCTGTCGTTCTCCGACGGCAGCCCATCGATGGACCTGCCGATCTACAAGGGCACGATCGGGCCCGATGTGATCGACATCCGCAAGCTCTACGCCCAGACCGGGAAGTTCACCTACGACCCCGGCTTCCTGTCGACCGCATCGTGCAACTCGACGATCACCTTCATCGACGGCGACAAGGGCGAGTTGCTGTACCGCGGCTATCCGATCGAGCAGCTGGCCACGCAGTGCGACTTCCTCGACACGTGCTACCTGCTGCTGTACGGCGAATTGCCCAACGAGACGCAGCAGCGCGACTTCCACAAGCTCGTGAACACCCACACGATGGTCAACGAGCAGATGCAGTTCTTCCTGCGCGGGTTCCGCCGCGATGCGCACCCGATGGCGGTGATGACCGGCCTGGTCGGGGCGCTGTCGGCCTTCTATCACGACAGCACCGACATCCATAACGCGCAGCACCGCGAGATTGCCGCGATCCGTCTGATCGCGAAGATGCCCACGCTGGTGTCGATGGCCTACAAGTACGGCATCGGCCAGCCCTACATCTATCCGCGCAACAACCTGACGTACTCGGCCAACTTCATGCGCATGATGTTCGGCACGCCGTGCGAGGAGTACGAGCCCAACGACGTGCTCGTGCGCGCGATGGATCGCATCTTCATCCTGCACGCCGACCACGAGCAGAATGCCTCCACGTCGACGGTGCGCCTGTGCGGCAGCTCCGGCACCAACCCGTTCGCGGCGATAGCCGCCGGCGTGGCCTGCCTGTGGGGGCCGGCGCACGGCGGTGCCAACGAGGCCTGCCTGACCATGCTGGAGGACATCCAGAAGATGGGCGGTGTCGAGAAGATCGGCGAGTTCATCCGCCAGGTCAAGGACAAGAACTCCAGCGTCAAGCTGATGGGCTTCGGCCACCGCGTCTACAAGAACTACGATCCGCGCGCCAAGCTGATGCGCGAGACCTGCCACGAAGTGCTGAGCGCGCTTGGCCTGCA
>JAOUIM010000281.1 GCA_029884035.1 Aquincola sp.
AGAGTGTGCTCACGGCCACCGAGAACGGCTACGGCAAGCGCACCTCGATCGTCGAGTACACGCGGCACGGCCGCGGCACCAAGGGCATGATCGCGATCCAGCAGAGCGAGCGCAACGGCAAGGTCGTCGCCGCCACGCTCGTTCGCCCGGAGGACGAGATCATGCTCATCACCGACAAGGGCGTGCTGGTCCGGACACGCGTGGCCGAGATCCGCGAACTCGGCCGCGCCACGCAGGGCGTGACGCTGATCGCGCTTGACGACGGCTCCAAGCTGTCGGGCCTGCAGCGCATAGTCGAAAGCGATGTCGACGAGGGCGCCAACGGCGCCAATGGCGAAACCCAAGACACGGATCACACACCATGAAGATGCGCCTGTTGGTCATTGCACTCCTGCTCGCCGCCGGCGGTGCTCAGGCGCAAACGAAAAAGGAACTCGCGGCCAAGGTGGTGCAACTGCACCAGCAGGGCATCGAGAACGTGGGCAGCATGATTGCGAGCCAGACCTCGCAGCAGATGCTGCAGGCCGCTGGCCAGGCGCTGCCGGGCGTGCCGGCAGACAAGCGCGAGGCCGTCGGCCGCCAGATAAGAGATGACGTGAAGAAGTTCTACGACGAGATCGAGCCGCTGCTGAAGAAGCGCGCGACCGAACTGGCGCCGTCCACCGTCGGCACCGCGTACGAAGAACAATTCACCGAGGAGGAACTCAAGGCGATCATTGGGTGGCTCGAATCGCCAACCTCGCGCAAGTACGCGCAGTTCACGTCGTCGCAGAGCGATGCGCTGGCCGAAAAGGTCGTGGCCGACATGCGGCCGGTCGTCGAGCCCAAGCTCAAGGCGCTCGAGACAGCCGTCGGCAAGCGCCTGGGCGTGCCGACGGCACCGGCCTCCGGTGCAGCCTCGGCACCCAAGAAGAAATGAGTGACCCCACCGCCCCGTTGCAGTCGCTTCGGGCGCAGATCGATGCGCTCGACCGCGAGCTGCTGGGGCTGCTCAATCGGCGCGCGGCTCTTGCCATGCAGGTGGGCGATATCAAGAAAAGCGAAGGCTCCGCGGTGTTCCGCCCGGAACGCGAAGCGCAAGTCATCGATGGCCTGAAGGCCGCCAACACGGGGCCGCTGGCCACCAACAGCGTGGCGCCGATCTGGCGTGAGATCATGTCGGCGTGCCGGGCGCTCGAGACGCCGTTGCGCATCGCCTTCCTCGGGCCGGCCGGCACTTTCAGCGAACTCGCAGCACTGGGCTACTTTGGCGCCTCGATCGTTCGCGTGTCCTGCACCAGCATCGACGAAGTGTTCCGCGCAGCCAGCGGCGGCGCCGCGGACTTCGGCGTGGTGCCGGTCGAGAACTCGACCGAAGGCGTGGTCGCGCGCTCGCTCGACTTGTTCCTCACGACGCCACTGGCCATCGTCGGCGAGACCAGCCTGTACGTGCGCCACAACCTGCTGCGAAAGGTCGAGGGCTTCGACGCCTTGAAGGCCGTCTGCGCGCACCCGCAGGCGCTCGCGCAGTGCCATACCTGGCTCAACGATCATCTGCCGAACGTGGAGCGCCGGCCGGTGGCGAGCAATGCAGAAGGGGCGCGCCAGGCATCACTCGATCCGTCGCTCGCCGGCATCGCGAGTGATCGCGCCGCCAGCGAATACGGCCTGCACACGCTGGCCCCCGCGATCCAGGACGATCCGCATAACCGCACGCGCTTTGCCGTGGTGGCCCTGCCCGAGCGGCACCCGCAGCCGCAGGCCTCCGGCCACGACTGCACCAGCCTCGTTGTCTCGGTGCCCAACAGGCCGGGAGCCGTGCACGACATGCTGGTGCCGCTGAAGGTGCACGGCGTGTCGATGACGCGCTTCGAGTCGCGTCCGGCGCGGTCGGGCCAGTGGGAGTACTACTTCTACATCGACATCGACGGCCACCCCGATCAGCCGCATGTGGCCCAGGCGCTGCAGGAATTGCGCTCGGCATGCGCGTTCTACAAACTGCTCGGCACCTACCCCCTGGATACCCACTGATGTTTCAGCAACTCGGCGTCATCGGATGCGGCCTGATGGGAGGCTCGTTTGCGCTTGCGCTCAAGCGCGGCGGGCTCGTCAAGCGCGTCATCGGCTACAGCAAGTCGCCGTCGACGACCGAGCGCGCCAAGAAACTGGGCGTGATCGACGATGCGGCCGAGTCGGCGCTGCTGGCGGTCTCGGGTTCGGACATCGTGCTGATCGCGGTGCCCGTGGCGGCCACCGAGGCCACGTTCCGCGCCATCCGCCACCTCGTCGAGCCGGGTTGCCTGTTCATGGACGTCGGCTCGACCAAGCGCGACGTGGTCGACGCGGCGCGTCGGGTGCTCAAGGAACGCGTCACGCACTTCGTCCCTGCACATCCGATTGCCGGCAAGGAGGCGGGCGGCGTGCACCAGGCCGAAGCAACGCTGTACCAGGGGCGCCAGGTCATCCTGACGCCCCTGGCCAGTACCGATGCCGCGCTCGTGCAGAAGGCCACCGAGGTATGGTCGGCGATCGGTTGCCAGGTGCTGAAGATGTCGCCCGAGAATCACGATGCGGCCTTCGCGGCGGTGAGCCACTTGCCGCACCTGCTCGCATTCGCGTACTTCAGTGCGGTCGCGCGCCAGCCGGCGGGGGAGGACTTTCTCTCGCTCGCCGGGCCGGGCTTTCGCGACTTCACGCGGATCGCGGCCAGCGACCCCGCGGTGTGGCGAGACATCCTGATCTCCAACCGCGAAGAGATCTTCAAGCAGTCGCTGCGCTTCCGCCATACGCTCGACGCGCTCGAGCATGTGATCCGGTCGGGCAACGTCGAGGCCCTCGAGGACCTGATCCGTCAGGCCGCCGACGCGCGTGCGAACTGGCAGTTGGGGGCAGCCAACAAGACACCCGGCTCGCGCTGACCCCGGGGCTTTCGGCGATGTACGCACTGCCGTTCCTGGAGGTCCCGCCCCTCGCCTCCGCCGCCGGGACCGTGCGACTGCCGGGTTCGAAGAGCATTTCCAACCGAGTGCTGCTCCTCGCCGGTCTGTCCGAGGGCGAGACTGTCGTGCGCGATCTGCTGGACTCGGACGACACGCGGGTCATGCTCGATGCGCTGCGTGCGCTGGGCTGCACGATCGAGACGGATGGCGAGGCGTTGCGCGTGCGCGGTCTGGGCGGCACGCTCGCCACGAGAAGTGCAGCGCTGTTCCTCGGCAATGCCGGCACTGCGATGCGCCCGTTGACCGCGGCGCTGGCCGTGCTCGCGGCGCGCCAGGGCGGACGCTTCGAGCTGTCGGGGGTCGCGCGCATGCACGAGCGCCCGATCGGCGACCTCGTCGATGCGCTGCGTACTCTGGGCTGTGCCGTCGACGACCTCGGCCAGTCAGGCTACCCGCCACTGGCGGTGCGCGGGCCGGCGCCGTTGGACACCCAGCGACCGATCCGCGTGCGCGGCGACGTGTCGAGTCAGTTCCTCACCGCGCTGCTGCTGGCGCTGCCCCTGGCGGCGGACCAGGGGCCGATCACGATCGAGGTCGAGGGCGAGTTGATCTCCAGGCCCTACGTCGAGATCACGCTCTCGCTGCTGGCGCGCTTCGGCATCGACGTCACGCGCGAAGGCTGGCGCCGCTTCGCGATTCCCGCGGGCAGTCGCTACCGCTCTCCCGGCACCGTGCATGTCGAGGGCGACGCTTCGTCGGCATCGTATTTCGTCGCGCTCGGCGCGATTGCGGCCACCGGCGCGCCACTGCGCATCGAGGGCGTGGGGCATGACTCGATCCAGGGTGATATCCGCTTCGTCGAGGCCGCACGCGCGATGGGCGCCGACATCCGCACCGGGGCCAATGCGATCGAGGTGAGGCGCGGCGCGTGGCCGCTGCGTGCCCTCACGCTCGACGCGAATCACATCCCCGATGCGGCGAAGACTCTGGCGGTGATGGCGTTGTACGCCGACGGCCCGACGACGCTGACGCAGATCGCGAGCTGGCGTGTCAAGGAAACCGATCGCATCGCGGCCATGGCCAGCGAGCTGCGCAAGCTCGGCGCCGCGATCGACGAGGGTCCGGACTGGCTTCGCATCGCACCGCCCTCGAGCTGGCGTTCGGCGTCGATCCGCACTTACGACGACCATCGCATGGCGATGTGCGGCTCGCTGGCTGCCTTCGGTGGCGTGCCGGTGCGCATCGAGGATCCGAAGTGCGTGGCCAAGACCTTCCCCGACTACTTCGAAACCCTGTTCTCGGTCGTGCGTGCCCGCCCCGAAGACGTGCCGGTGATCGCCATCGACGGCCCGACCGCATCGGGCAAAGGCACGTTGGCCGCCGAGGTGGCAGCGCGCCTGGGCTACGGTCTGCTCGATTCGGGCTCGCTGTACCGCGTGACGGCGCTCGTGGCCCTGCGCCAGGGCTTGCTGGAACACGACCCGCTCGACGCAGCGGCCATCGCGGCGCGCGCGGCCACCTTGCCGCTGGCCTTCGAGCCTGGCCGGGTCCTGCTCGCCGGTGAGGACGTGACCGATGCGTTGCGCGCGGAAACCGTGGGCCTGGCGGCCTCCCAGGTCTCCGCGCTACCTGCCGTGCGGCGGGCGCTGCACGAGTTGCAGTTGTCGTTCCGGCGCGTGCCGGGCCTCGTGGCCGACGGCCGGGACATGGGCACGGTGGTATTCCCCGGCGCCCAGCTCAAGGTGTTCCTGACCGCGAGTGCGGCTCAAAGGGCCGAGCGGCGCCATAAGCAATTGATTTCAAAGGGTATTTCGGCTAATATCGCAAGCCTTCGCGCTGACCTCGAAGCGCGCGACCTGCGGGACTCCACCCGCGCCGTCGCCCCCTTGAGGCCTGCCGAGGACGCTCATCTGCTCGACAACTCCTCGCTCACGATCGAACAGTCGGTCGACCGGGTGTTGGCGTGGTGGAGTGAGCACTGGTCCGTCGGGGCGCCCCGCCCCGGCGGTTGATTCACCCAACCGCCACCCTCAGTGGCATGTCTGCCGGCATCTCACACCTTCTTGTTCCGCCGGCTCAGGAAAACCCAATGTCCCAAACCCAATCCGCCACCACGGGCGGCGAAAGCTTTGCCGCCCTGTTCGAAGAGAGCCTCAAGCGCAGCGAAATGCGCGCCGGCGAGGTCATCACCGCCGAAGTGGTACGCGTCGAACACAGCTTCGTGGTGGTCAACGCCGGCCTCAAGAGCGAGGCCTATGTTCCGATCGAAGAATTCAAGAACGACCACGGCGAGCTCGAAGTCCAGGTCGGCGACTTCGTCTCGGTCGCAATCGACGCCGTGGAAAACGGTTATGGCGACACGATCCTGTCGCGCGACAAGGCCAAGCGCCTGGCGTCGTGGATGTCGCTCGAGAACTCGCTCGAGTCGGGCGAATTCGTCAGCGG